>CAZSWS010000150.1:0-2610 GCA_964610765.1 uncultured Parabacteroides sp. | reverse complement strand
TCTCACACCTCTCCGGGAGAGGAAGCCACGAATAAAAAAACAAACAGTTTCAAATAGCTCCTCTGTCAGATAAATAATCTATTTTTGTTTGACAGGTATAAAAAGAACCATACCGTCATGCCATCCTTAACCTTATATATCAGATTAAAAAGAAAATGGCCCAAAGAAGACAATTTATAAAACAAGTCGTATGCATCGGACTAGGTGCAACTGTCAGCAAAGAAATTCTCTTTGCCAATCCCGCTAAAAACAACCCAAACACATTTAAAAATTATACTGTCGACAATCCCTATGCCCATGTTGATTGGAAAAAATTCATACAAGTAGCTTCTACTTCACATATTCATGTTGACACACAAGAAAGGCTAAATAAAGCATACGCAGAATGCGGTTATAGACACCTACCCATTTCCAACTACTACCCTTCTGCCCCCTACTACCCGGCCGATAGCATTTATCAGCATCAATTCAGAGTAGAACAAAAGTTCAACGTTCAATACTACGGCAAGTCCAACAAAAAAGCGGTTACCGAAATGAACGGTTCGAAAAGCAATACATTCATCAAACCTCCCATCCATTGGAACGAGATTATTATGGATAAAGAAACGGGATGGTATGATTCGCTTCCGGAAGACATGCAAAAGCAACTTCCCTTTCAGCGTGGCGGGAAGGTATTCACACATATTCCATCCGATCTGATAACCTCGCCGAATGCTGAACATCACAACTTCACCAATTCAAGCGGAAATATGCATATTAACTCACTGGGCTCGCTTTATAGTAGTGGAACTTTTGATGCCCGCAATCGTTTTCAAACACTTAGCCACGGTTACGACTTTGGGGCCGGACTTACCTGGGAAGAAACCTTCACTAATATACTTGACGAACTCCTTTTCGAAGATGCCGGAGGCATTACCATCAACCACCCTTCATGGTCTCACCTCACTTTTGAAGAAACCTGTAGCATGTTAGACTTTGATCCGCGGGTGCTTGGCATGGAAATTTTCACCGACGGATGTATTCCGGAAGAAGAATGGTCTGTCGAGCTATGGGATCAAGTTTTACGTTCCGGTCGAAGAGCTTTTGGCTTCAGCGTGCCGGACCACATGGTCAACACACAGCGACCCAGAGGTAAAAACATGCTGCTTGTTCCGGACTATACCGAATATGCCTGCCTCAGGGCTTACCGCACAGGGGCTTTCTTTTGCGCACTACATGGAGATGGGCTCGCTTTTACGCGCATTGAACATAAAGGAAACAAACTAACAATCGAGCTGAACCAAGCCGCAGAAGTACGGATTATAGTATCCGGCAAAGAAGCCTATGCAGCAAAAACGGAAGGCAAAATGACATATACCCTGCCTGCATTCAGCAATCAAGTTGAATATGTACGAGTGGAAGCATCTGATAATACGGGAGAGCGGATTTTAAGTCAACCCATTCGGTTCATTAAAAAATAGATTATCTAAGTATATCACCCATACTACATATAACTAGCCCCATGTAGCTGCACGGGCTCCACTATATACCTTCACTCTCCCACCCTATCATTTCTAACTGACTATCAATAGGTTTGGATCAAAATATAGGACTAACTAAAATTTTCTCTACTCCAAACTAATCGGCTCACAGCTGTGGACCAACCGGCTCACAGCTGTGGACCGGTTAGCTCACAGTTGTGGACTGATCGGCTCACAGCTGTGAGCCGATTAGTTGCCTATATAGAATTAAATAAATGAACCGCATCATGGCATCAACTGACACTATACATTCAGCTCAATGAGGCGTACAGAGTAACCAGCAATAAGAAAATCAGGTTATATTTAAGAACTAAGGATAAAATACCTTGAAAAGAATATGGAATATTAGAAAGGAAACTGTAACTTCACCATCTAATACAATAAAGACCTTATATATTATATAGGTGTAAAAAAGAGAAAGCCCATCTACTCTATTATATAGGTGATAAAAAATGCATTTAGCCTTAAAAATGGTGGGAAGAAAGTGTTAGAGTTAAAAAAACATGGTTAGAAGTGTTGTAAAAAAACAATTTTGTTTGCTCGTTTTGATAAATATACTATATTTGCAACACTATTTATGCCCGAAAGACTCGAAGCATAAAGGAAATGATGTATTTTAATCAAAAAAAAGAACGGTATTTAATAAACAATACTCAACATTTTTTAGTTATATTACTATGAACAGCTTTGAAAAAAACGAACTGAAATATGACACCCAAAACAAACGAATGAAGATATAAAAGACTTAATCAATTACTAAACAACACAAAACAAAAACAACAAATTAAATTCTGATTTTTATTTATAAATTAAATGATTTTATTATGAGAAAGAAAATTTTAGGAGTGGCTCTAATGGCAGCGCTCATAATGAGCTCCATAGGGACATTTACGTCTTGTAAAGACTACGATGATGACATCGATGCTCTGAACGACCGCGTTACTAAGGTAGAGGGAGCGATTAAAGAGCTGAATGACAAATTCGGAGCTCTTGCGTATGTTAAATCGGTTACATTCAACAATGGTGTTTTGACCGTAACTGACCAAGCAGGTACAGCTACAACTTACACGATTCCTAACGATGCCGACAC
>CAZSWS010000149.1:0-2630 GCA_964610765.1 uncultured Parabacteroides sp. | reverse complement strand
CGTCATTAACTTCGTATTCTTTCTCATTCAATTTGATTTTCATTGTCTTCATATATTATAAGGAGTAAAACTATATAAGTAGTCAGCCGTATCGACAAACACCCATTCAGGGCTATTGCAAACGACTGTTTGTTGATTAACATCCGTAGAAAATAGGGGAAACATAAAGCGTAGAGAAGGAAAGTTTAGGTAATAAAACACGCCTCTCAATGCATATAGAAACGCATTAAGCCGCACTAAACGAGTATTATTTGATTCAATGAGACATCTCATACTGAACAGATTGATTAACCAAACTAACCAATCAAGAGATATCTTAAAAAAGGGAAGGATTATCAGATCATTCCTACGTCGGCATTACCCGCATCAGGTTATAAGGGTATAATCTCAGCCTCTAGAGGCACCCCTTGATTGTTTATACCACAAATGTACTAAATTTTAGACTCTGTGGTAATATATATCGTGCTATTTCTATCGGGTTATTTTGACGAAAGTTTATCTGTTTGATACAGGACTTCGTATTTTTCACTTCGGTCGTTGAGCACAAATACCTGAAACTCATCACCGCCCGGATAGACGCGTACCACCACATGTCCATCAGGCTTAACAGCCTCTCCATCAGTTGCTAGTCGCTCACGGTTGCTTTTAACCATACCGGCAGCAAACACCATTCTTTCGCCCGGATAAAGCGATTTACTCAACATACGCGCTAGCGGTTCGGGTTGCGGATGATAATAGTCCCAAACAGGAATGATAAAAACTTGTGGGCGAGTTGCTTGGATGAAATTATCAAACATTGCATCACTGTATGCATGGTGATTAGCTACCACCACATCTACCGGACCTACTACATCCGCAATGGCAGACTCAACATCTTGCCAGGGAGTATCAGGATGGGGTTTCCCGAACACATCTCCACCTGTATAATAGGTAAAGTCACCATACTGCAAGCGAATAACGGTACAATACATATTTTCATTTCTAACTTGAGCCACCTGCTCTGCATCCGGGAAAATCTGTTCTACTCCATTACCTTTTCCGGTCCATTTCATACCATTAGCATATATATTGCGAATTTCGAAATCACTATACGCTCCGGGATTATGGCGTAAAACAAACTGCTTAGTAGTCCCTACAGAAAACTTCTCTACGTCTTTTCCCTGAGACACCCGATGGTCTATAAACGATTTATAGTTAGTCAGCACATCGCCTAAATCTTCTTTCAAATTGGTCGCAGACGGATAGTCATACGAAGGGTATCCCCTGTCTACTAAAGTAGTTATATCTAGCAATTCACCCACATGGGTAATACCACTCAATTTAAAGTCCAGCCCGGATTCAGTCAAAGACACTTTATCAGGAATACCCATATGATCACTATGAAAGTGAGTCACAAGTGCATAATCAATCTTCCCCTCATTGAGCGTCGGTGCTGAAAAATGAGTCACATAACGCGCAATCCATTCGGCCGGGCGTTTCGACTCATTAGGAACAGCCGGCATAATTTCTTGCTCAAAAACACCCACATCACCCAAGTCGCCGGCATCAATCAGCATAGTCGTTCCGTCAGGCATAACCAATAAAGCCGCTTCACCCCTACCCGTACTTATCTGATGAATATCCAGATAGCCTTCTTGCCAGGCAGGCAAAGAGCCTTCATAAGAAAGAGCTAATTGTTTATCTAAGCTTTTGCCAATACCTTTCACCAGTTTACCGGCAGCATCGGTCGTTTTTTCAGCCAGTTTCTCACCATCCTCATCAATTGCCTCAACCATACCCTCGGCGGCTTTCAATCCTATTTCAGCTACTTTTTTGGCAGATTTTTTCACACACCCTTCACAGGTGGTTAACGTAAGAATCAGGGTAATAAATAAAAGAGAATGAATGATGCTTCGTTTCATATTGCAATGATGTTAAGTAGTTGAACTCCTTTTAATTCATACAAAACTAATCAACGACTGAACAAAGCGGTAAAAGAATATTAAATTTATATTTATTTATGTATTATTAAGAATGCGAGAGGCTTTCTGGAATACTTTCAAGAAACACATCAACACACAATCAAACACAAATTAACACAATAGAGGGTTTTAATATGTATTTGGGGTGTTTTTAAAAAGGCTATACCCTTTTTTATAAATGAATATAGCCTTTTTGTCAAGTCAATATAGTCTTTTTAGAAAATGCCTATATTGATTTGCATGTTATATAACATGTTTATAGCAAGCAAAAAAGAAGGGCTATAACCGCCTTGCAGCAATTACAGCCCTTTTAGGTTGAGACGATTTCGCAGTTAATACGAATCAGCATCGTCAGTAAGAGTTTTCGAATCGAAAAGGAACAAATCAGTCCGGACTAAAATAGCTCAACCCATCCTTCCGGAAAGACAGGTTAATAAGCTTTCATAACTAAGGCGACTTCAAAAAAACCGCCCCATCTATACCATCTATCCTTTCAATATTCCTTATTTCATCTGTATATTCGCCTATCAAATTCATATCGATTATTTTTTCCTCTAAAGTTAGCATCCTCCATTGGGACTGACAAGAGTCATTTACATCTCTTAACGCGAAAAGAAAATTGTCCCTATTCATTTTCTGACGAAGCCGAAATATTATCAATCTTTAACA
>CAZSWS010000148.1:0-2725 GCA_964610765.1 uncultured Parabacteroides sp. | reverse complement strand
TATTCCATGCACCGACACCACAAATTCACACCCCCAACACCCCTAGCCCGCAATGACGGCGAAGGGGGGATACCCTTCCCCCTTTTCCCCTTCCCTCTCTTTGTATTCATCAGAAAACAGTATCTTTGCGTTTTCAGAAGTGGGTGTTTTTACCTCTTAAACGAACATATAATGTCAATTATATTATTTGCTTTTTTATTGTTTTTGGGTGCCGGACTAGCAGGTCTGGTAGGCTCGCTCACCGGTTTAGGCGGTGGAGTAGTAGTCATCCCTTTATTAACCCTGGGCTTTGGGGTTGATATGCGTTTTGCTATTGGTGCAGCACTAGTCACATCAATAGCGACCTCTTCCGGTGCGGCAGCCGCCTATATCAAAGAAGGAATCACGAATGTTCGGATTGGTATGTTTTTAGAGATAGCCACTACATTAGGAGCCGTTGTCGGTGCAGTAGTAGCTATGTACATGAATAAAACATTTATTGCCATCCTTTTTGGCTGTGTATTGATATTCTCATCTTTGCGTACGGTCTTTCGCCATACGCCTGAGCCCGACTATTCAACCATTGACAATAAGGTTGGAGAGCAGTTAAAGCTGAACGGCAGTTATACCGATAAAAACGGCGAAGTAATCAACTATAAAGTCACCCATGTCGCCGGCGGTTTTTCATTGATGGGTTTAGCCGGAGTTTTATCAGGCATTTTAGGGATTGGCTCGGGCGCATTGAAAGTGCTGGCGATGGATACAACGATGAAGATACCGTTTAAAGTATCTACCACCACCAGCAACTTCATGGTCGGCGTAACTGCTGCCGCCAGTGCGGTTATCTATTTGCAGCGTGGGTATATTGATCCCGGATTGGCATTCCCCATTGTTCCGGGTGTGCTGCTGGGTGCTTTTGTGGGCTCGCGTATATTGCCTAAAGCCAATGTGCGTAAATTGCGCCTGTTTTTCAGTGTGGTTATTTTTGTATTGGCATTGTCCATGATGTATAACGGCATAACAGGGAGGCTATAACGTATGAAACGAATGTTATCAAGAGATTTTTGGGAGCAACGTGATGTAGAACTATGGATTGGCAAACTCCTCCGCTACGGAGTGATTGCTTCCTGTACAGTTACCCTATTGGGCGGATTGATTTACCTTCTACAACATAGCCAAACCATTCCTGATTATAGTCCCGTGCCGGCTGGTGAGTCATTTGGCGGTGCAGCCGATTATTTACGAGAGTTTTCAGGAATTTTGCCTGCCATCCTGCAAGGCGATGGTGCAGCCATCATTCAGTTGGGGGTAATCATCCTTATTGCTACTCCCGTTATTCGGGTTGCTTTTTCAGCCTTAGCATTTTTTATCGAGCGAGATCGCTTGTATGTCATTATCACGTTGATTGTGCTCGCCATTATTTTGGGAAACATGCTTTTCGGCATACATTAATCTCCTTAAAAAACAGATCTTCCGAAGCAAATATTTCGGTGTTGAACCAAATCAATGATGTCGCCTGCTTCAGGTGTGGCATATCGTATGCTATCAGATAAAGACTTCACTTTCATACGGATATTGAACCCCATCATCAGGCTGAATGCCAGCCATGTATAGTTTGTATGATACCGATACCATCCCGGCTGTTCTACCAGGTTGATAACGAGTTTTAGCCCCTCTAAATCTTGTGGAGGATACCTGAGTCGGCTTACAACAGTTCGGGTAGATAAATAGTCTAGAAATTCTTGCCGGAAGCTTTTCACTAAGCATTCATAAAAGTTTTGTACAACCGGTCGAACGATATCCCATGTGTGTAAAGCCAAATCAAAGAAATGATCCAAATAGGCATGTTGTATTTCGTACGGTTCCAGTACTAGTTTTCGTTTGAACATACTCACAGAAGGTGTTTTCCCTTCAAAGAATAAAGTAAGTTCATTCAAATCTTGGTCCATTGAGTAATTACATTTTTCCGTTCCTTAGGGGAGGAGATGCTCCGGTAGAAGAGCGGGTGTTTTAAATAGATAATATTTTTTTTGTGCATGCAAATTAACTAAAAATGTTAACGACTTCAAAATAATTCTGTTGTTGTTTTTTTAATTTAGGAAAATACAGCGCACACACATGTTAAAATGCAAAATAAAGCTTAATTTTTTTCATTTCAATAGATTCAATTTTTTCAGACTGTTAAAAATGGACAACTACCCTTGATTTCTTTGTTTTATCCCTGTAATTTTAGGATTCATTCAAGTAAATAAATAAACGATGTATCTAGTAATGATGTATATATTTTCTACCCTGTTTTACGTACTTCTCGGGTATGTAGGGCTTTTTTTGTCGTATATGAAAGAGGTTAATCTCCCTGTCTTTCCCTATACAATTAGGAATACGAAGGCTGCTTTACCTGCTCCGGCTTTACCCCGAGGCTCACCCTGAGCGTTTATAAGTTGTGCTTCGGGCGATAGTTTAGAAACACAGCAATCTTTCTCTCCGCTCTCTTGTATATGCTCCGCGTCTTAGTATCTTAAAGATGAACCTCAAAACCCCATACAGGGCTGTAGCTACGGATTAGTAGTCACAGCCCTTTTTTTGTCTCAAAAATGCCCGATTTTCGGGTAAATTCAATACGGTCATTTTTGAAAAAGACTATATTGAGTTGACAAAAAGGCTATAGACTTTTACTAAAAAGGGTATAGTCTTTTTTTTAGACCTCAAAAAGGGACTTTTTTACCCCCCAATATGCGTTTTCAGC
>CAZSWS010000147.1:0-2775 GCA_964610765.1 uncultured Parabacteroides sp. | reverse complement strand
AGTCAGCCCCTACGCCTTTGTTACTTTATACTTCTTTTTCATACGATAATAGAGGCGGATAATTTCACCACCCCATAAAACGATCGACGAACCACCAAAGAGGATACCCCAATCTTCCCAACTAAGCGGCACCACACTAAACATCGTCTTACCAAACGTAACAATCACATACTGACCAACTAAAATTAGCAGCGCAACCGACAAGAAGGTCTTGCTATCTTTCAGGTCAGCAAAAGCCGATTTATTCGTTCCAAAAGCCTTCGCATTAAACATGTTCCAAAACTGAATCATGACAAAAGCCGTAAAGAAATAAGACAATCTATAAGGAGTCAACCCTTCCGGTTGTTGATTGAAATAATAAAGTAGCCCAAGCAACATCACAACAAAACAAATCCCCATACTGAAGATAGTAGACGACATGCCCCGTGTCACGATAAAGTCGCCCTTCGGACCACTCTTGCGCGGACGGTCTTTCATAACAGCCGCCTGAGGAGGCAACGAAGCCAAAGCAGCCGCAGCAAACGTATCCATGATTAGGTTCACCCATAGCATCTGCGTGATGGTCAGTGGCGACTGCGTACCTATCAGCGAACCAAACAACACAATCAGACAGGCACTCACATTGATGGTCAACTGAAACAATAAGAATTTCTGTATATTTCGATAGAGCGAACGCCCCCACATAACAGCCAGCGTAATGCTCGAAAATGAATTATCCAAGATGGTGATATCACTCGCCTCTTTAGCCACAGCCGTTCCGTCACCCATCGACAGTCCCACCTGAGCCGCTTTCAATGCCGGCGCATCGTTCGTTCCGTCACCGGTCACTGCCACCACCTGATCGCGGTCTTGTAGCAGGCGAACCAGCCGCTGTTTATCGGTAGGACGCGCACGACACATAATCTTCAGGTCAAGCACCCGACTAAGCGCTTCCTCATCATCCAACGCCTCAAATCCGGGTCCTGTCAATATATTATAATCAGAATAATCCGGTTGCCAGATGCCTATCTGTCGTCCAATCTCTTTGGCAGTTTCCGCCGTATCTCCGGTAACAATCTTCACATCTATCCCCGCATCCAGACAGGTCTGCACAGCGGCAGGCACATCCGCACGCACCGGGTCCGAGATAGCCACCACCCCTAAAAAGGTCAAATCAGCCTGATGGAGTAACCCGTCTTTGAAATATTGCTCTTCTGTTCCTTGCTCAATCACCTGGTAGGCAAAACCCAAAGTACGCATCGCTTGATGCTGATAGCCCAGTAAGTCTTGCTCAATGGTCGGCTGCACCTCATTCACCGGACGATACGTATCGCCATACGCCACCCGGTTACAATACGAAAGAACAATCTCAGGCGCACCTTTTACATAAAGGATTGTCTTCCCCATCGCTTCCGACTGAACAATGGTTGCCATATATTTTCGTTCGGTCGAGAACGTTTGCTGACTCACGACCGGCGCATGTTGACGCAAAGCCAGGTAATCCTGTTGTTGTTTATCAAGCCAAAGCAAAAGCGCACCCTCTGTCGGGTTACCAATGGGGCTAATCACCCCCTCCTTATCCTCTAAGAAAGCCGTCGTGTTCACCGCTATCCCTTCAGCAATCAACCGACTCGCCTCGCTGTCATCCAATTGCTGTTCATCCGGAAGAGCCGTAAACTTCGTCTCGCTCACACGCATCTGGTTCTCCGTCAAGGTACCCGTCTTATCCGTACAAATCACGGTCGTAGCCCCCATCGTTTCCACCGCATGCATCTTACGCACCAGGTTATTCGCTTTCAACATCCGATTCATACTGAGCGCCAAACTCAACGTAACACTCATCGGCAACCCTTCAGGCACAGAAACGACAATCAGCGTGACCGAAATCATAAAGATATTCAGCAATCCGCCAATCATATCAACCGTCGACAAGCCTTGGTTCGTTAAAAACATTTTCACGACCAATGCCACAAATGTCAGCCCGGCAATGGTATATCCCGCCTTGCTAATCACATTCGCCAATCCCGCCAACTGAATTTGTAAAGGAGTGTCTACATTATTATCTATCTGCGCACCCTCATACACCTTCCCATAGCCCGTGGCATCACCCACCTGCTCAACAATCATCAGCCCGTGCCCATCTACCACGCTCGTACCACGCATCACCACATTCGATGGATACGTAGCATCCAAATCAAAGAAAGCCTCGTTGGTCGTTTTATCCGCCAACGGCTCACCGGTCAGTGTCGATTCATTCACCTGTAGCGATATTGCTTCTATCAGCACCCCATCGGCAGGAATCTCCTCACCTGTTTCCAGCAGGATATAGTCGCCCACAACGACCTCCCTCTTCATAATTTCGGTGATAGCTCCATCACGAATAGCACGCACCGGAGCATCGTCATTGACCGTGTTCAGTATATTAAAAGCCTTATTGGCACGCACCTCAAAGATGAAACCGACACCACTAGCCAGCAGAATGGCAAAAAAGATGCCTATCGGTTCTAGAAATGCAGAAAATCCCTGCCCTTCACCCCAGCAATGCACGCCGGCAATAATCATAGAAAGCACCCAGGCGATAAGCAGGATGCGAATAATAGGGTCATTAAATTTCTCGAGGAAAAGAGTCCATAAGGAAGTCTGTTTGGGAGGAGTCAGTACATTTTCACCATGTTCTCGGCGACTGGCAAGTACCTCTTCCGTACTAAGCCCTTTGTGCATATCATCTTGTTTCATGCTGTCTAATTGCTTTTAAGTACGCAAATTACGTGAAGATTTACCAATTCACCAAGCACA
>CAZSWS010000146.1:0-2842 GCA_964610765.1 uncultured Parabacteroides sp. | reverse complement strand
GGATATCCCCAGTCTTTTAGAAACGGGAGTCTCTTCCATAGCGATGTCTTCGAGTATATTGATGGCAGATAATCCGATAGAAGAAATAAAAAATATTATACATACAATAAAACAAAATGAATCATGAGTACATTAAAGATTGCAGATAGAGCATTTGAATCACGTCTGTTTTTAGGAACTGGCAAGTTTGGTTCGAATCAACAAATGAGTTTAGCCATCGAAGCATCCCAAACAGAAATGGTGACGGTGGCTATGAAACGATTAAATATGGAAGACAAGCACGATGAGTTGTTGGAGCATATTCAAAAACCGGGCATTCAGTTGTTGCCTAACACATCAGGTGTTCGGAATGCAAAGGAAGCCGTTTTTGCTGCTCAGTTGGCGCGTGAGGCTTTTGAAACCAACTGGTTGAAATTGGAAATACATCCGGATCCTAAATACTTGTTGCCTGATCCGATCGAAACACTTAAAGCTACGGAAGAGCTTGCTAAGCTGGGTTTTATTGTTTTGCCTTATATTCAAGCCGACCCGGTGTTGTGTAAGTTGTTAGAAGAAGCAGGATCAGCAACGGTTATGCCACTTGGAGCACCTATTGGAACAAATAAAGGTTTATGTACGCGTGATTTGCTGGAGATTATTATTGAACAAAGCAATGTGCCGGTGGTGGTGGATGCAGGTATCGGAGCACCATCGCATGCGGCTGAGGCTATGGAAATGGGAGCCGATGCGGTGTTGGTAAATACAGCCATAGCGGTTGCGGGTGATCCGATTGCAATGGCTGAAGCTTTTTGCTTGGCGGTTAAAGCCGGGCGTATGGCTTTTGAAGCTAAGCTGGCAGCCCCTCTTCGGGCGGCGGAAGCAAGTAGTCCATTGACTTCTTTTTTAATGTAAATAGATAAATAAGGTGTAATCATGGATTTTACTGAAGAAATAAAACAATATGATTGGGACGAACTGACATCTCAACTCTATGATAAAACCTCACAGGATGTGGAGGTGGCATTGACTAAAAGCAGACGAGATATTCATGACTTTATGGCATTGATATCGCCGGCTGCCGCTCCATATCTGGAGCAAATGGCTTTATTAAGTCGCAACTATACGCAACAACGCTTCGGCAACGTGATGCAAATGTATATACCTCTTTATCTGACCAACTCATGCATCAACCATTGCATTTATTGCGGATTTAATCATACCAATCGAATTCATCGCATCATCTTGTCGGACGAGCAAATTATGCAAGAGGTAGAAGCCATTAAAAAGATTGGAGATTTTCAACATATATTGCTCGTAACGGGCGAAAATCCACATGACGCAGGCGTAGACTATATCGAAAATGCAATTAAACTGGTGAAACCTCACTTTTCTTCGATTGCTATTGAGGTGCAGCCGTTGAAGAGGGAGGAGTATAAGCAATTGATTGATGCCGGATTGAATGAAGTGTACTGCTATCAGGAAACCTATCATAAGGAGCGGTACAAACTGTATCACCCCAAAGGCATGAAGTCTAAGTTTGACTGGCGGTTAGATACATTCGATCGTTTGGGGCAAGCCGGTGTGCATAAAATGGGGCTAGGCGTATTGATTGGTTTGGAAGATTGGCGAACGGATGCGACGATGATGGCTATTCATCTGCGCTATTTGCAGAAAAAGTATTGGCAAACAAGGTATTCAATCTCTTTTCCCCGTATGCGTCCGTATGTAGGACATGGATTTCAGCCCAATGTGGTGATGACTGATCGGGAGTTGGCGCAGTTGATTTTTGCTTATCGTATTTTTGACCATGAAATAGAGATAGCCTTATCTACGCGCGAAGATCGTGAGTTTCGTGACCACATGATGACGCTGGGTATAACAGCCATCAGTGCCGGTTCGAAGACCGATCCGGGGGGCTATGCCGTTTTTCATACTGAACTGGAGCAGTTTGCGGTCAATGACGACCGAAGCCCTGATGAAGTCTTGAAGGTTGTTAAAGAGCAAGGCTATGAAACTGTTTGGAAAAACTGGGATTTAAGTCTGCAATAGGATTTGCTTTTTAATACATGGATAAGGAAAGGTATAGCCGAAATATTGTTATAGATGGCTTTGGAGAGGAAGGGCAGCAGCTTTTATCGGCTGCTAAAGTTCTGGTGATTGGAGCCGGGGGCTTAGGCTCTTCCGTCCTTTACTATTTGGCTGCTGCCGGTATAGGAACGTTGGGTATAGTCGATTACGATGTGGTAGATTTGTCAAACTTACAACGACAGATATTACACACAACGAACGATGTTGGGCGGCTGAAAGCTCTATCAGCTGAAGAGAAGCTCCGGGCATTAAACCCTGATATTGCTATTCAAACCTATATGGTAAGGTTTGAGAAAGACAATGCATTGGCACTCATAACGCCGTATGATTTGATTGTTGACTGTTCAGATAGTTATGAAACGAAATACTTAATCAATGATTGTTGTGTCGAAGCCCAAAAGCCGTATGTACATGGGGCGGTGATTGGGCTTAAGGGTGAAGTGATGACTTATTTGCCCGGCTGCGCAGATTACCGAAGTGTATTTCCGGCCCCGCCACCGTCTGACGGCAAAGCATCGAATAAATCAATAGGGACGTTAGGGGCTGTCGCCGGGATAGTTGGGAGTATTCAGGCGACCGAAGTAGTGAAATATTTTACCGGAATAGGTACATTGATAACCAATCGGCTGTTAGTAATTGATGCGAAAGATATGAGCACTCATTCGTTGAAAATAGCCCGGTAATCAGGTGAAAAACGGACTAAATGATGCTGTTATGACATTATTTCTTTCAGTTTTATGCTTAATAACATATAAGAGGGTAGGTGTTTTATGGA
>CAZSWS010000145.1:0-2869 GCA_964610765.1 uncultured Parabacteroides sp. | reverse complement strand
TACGCAATATGTTGCATATATAATTATTGAAGAAAACTCACTGCAGGAAACTTAACCCACATTGCAGCTAATCTGACCTAAACTCCTGTTCCTCTGCATGATTCTTTTTTTTATGTATAGTTTGGGGGACTACGGATTTTCTTCTTTTGCTAATAAAGGGTCTTTGCTCATAACCTAAAGCCTTATAGATAGCCTGCACTTTCTCTGCCGGTACTGAGCATTTACGTATCTGTATATGTTCTCCATCTGTATTGAGCATTGTCGTGGTTGCCATCTTCTGGGTGTTCATAATCCGGATTATCTCTCTCCAGTCATGAGTTATACCTTGCTTTTTTAGCTGAAAACGAATCGTGCTGACCAACTGATAGGCTAATAACCCTAAATGCAGATGTGCCATCGTGGCGTCATCCGTTTTATGAAACACGGGACGCAGGTTTAAATCGGTCTTTAAACATCGAAAAGTACTTTCCACTTCTCTTATCGTATTATAAATCTGCCAAACAGCTTCTTCATCAGACAAGAACAATGAAGTACGAAGGAAGTACTTACCCAAAGTCTGCTCAACCTCCGTGCTATTTCTTTTCCATGCTATATGCGTAGCATAAACCTTTTCTTTATCCGATTCGACTTTAATCTCGTATAATGTGTTGACTGCGGTATATTTCTGCTTCAGCCTGCCGATTCGCTCCCAAACCTTATCCAACCTCTTGGTACCTCCCTTCCTATGTAATGCTTCGCTAATCTCGGTCAACCCAAGCTCAAAGGCTTCTGTAAATCGATTATGCATGGAAGCTTCTTTGAGTGATTTCTGATAGCTCTTCACTTCATAGAAACAATCACTCTCGTCCGCTACCTCTATGCTACGGATATCAATGATATGATTGCGATTGTCTTTTATCTGAATTGGAGAAAGACGGATCACTTTATAATCCTTCAATCTGCCACGTGATACGCAGATATAATCAAAAGACTCATCTTTGAGCATTTGAAGATTCTCCTTGGTTGCTATACCGGCATCAATCACAACGACTTGCCGCTCGGATGTCTTTTCCCGATGAGCTTTCAGTTTGTCTAAGATTACTTTCAAACTCTTTGGATCTGACATATTACCCTGAAAGATTTGTGACTCTTTCAAAAATCCTTCCGGGTTAACCACGGCAGCCAAAACCACCAGTCGGGCATCGTTACGTTTTTCTTTGCTACGCCCAAATTGAGCCAAGCGACTTCCTTGCATACGCCCCTCGAAATAGGTATTAGATAAATCATAAATGATGATCTTATCGTCCAAAGAAAAAAGATCGTTCGTACGATTGGATAAATGACGCTCCAAACCACTCTTTTCCCGGTAAAGCTTATGAGCCATCGCATATAGCCTATCCTTGGTGACATCCGAATACTCCATACCAAGCAGTTCACATAGAGCAGAGTTCTCTTTTAACCAACGAGAGGTCTTAAGCTCCGAGGCAGGATAAACTGCACGACTGATAATCTGTCCAAGGGCAAGAGATGTTTCTTCCTTACTCCAACCGAATGTTGAAAAATACTCGGATAATAACAATTGATTGGATGCCTGATAACAAAGCCACTCAGCTCCCACCTCACGTACATCACTTGTAGTCGTTTTGTCCACATGGATTTCCTCTATACCCTGAGCCTTCTTCTTGTCTTTCTCTTCTTTTTCAGCCTGACGGAGTAGACCAACATATTTCTGACATAAAGCTTCCACTTTCTCATCACGAAAGGCGGAGATAACAAAGGTTTTTCCCTCAAAGTACACCTGGTTGATTCGTTTACAAAGAAGGTTGATTTTTTCCTTGGAGAGTTCTGCTTCCAAGTCACCAACAGCCAGAAGCGTGCGGTTACGGATTAAACGACCCTCCCGGTAGCTTTCACACAACCGGTAATAGGTGTAATCCACCCCATCCTTCTGTTTGGTGCTTGTCTTGAAAAACATAGTAGCCAAAGGTACGAACTATCCAAAGGCTAAGCACCCTTAAAAAGGGGACTACATCCACCTTTCAGAAATAACCATTGCTGGAAATCAGTAGATTAGCGCTCAGAAGAACAAGAGATATCACCCAAAATGGGCAATTTTAACATGAAAAAGACCGATATTTAACTTATGTTGAAGATTGAGCTGAAATGTGGGGTACGATGCGTCTCCTGTTTGCCGGGACGTCCTTTGCGAACAAAGCTCGTTATTATCTTTCTCTTACTACAAAACCTGCGATTCGCATTGGTTGCATATAGCGCATCTGCTGCCTGTAGTGAAACTTTCCGTCTAAACAACCTTTGATGTTTAGTCACACATTCGGGCAAGCGGTTTCCTTCATGGAAGGCAGAAAAGGATAGATGCTCAATAAAGTTGATTCCATCAATCTGTATGGTGTTTACTTTAGCTCCAAATTCAACACGCTTGGTTTCCTTTCCTCTGACAATAGGATGTATATATGACTTATCAATACTGAGAATCCGATCGCTAACCTTTTCCCCCTCAAAGATGTCTTGTTGCTGAATGAGAACCCGACAGATAACAGAATAACGTTTGTAAAACGATGGATTCTACTTTAGCTGTTTACGGCCTTGTTTGATAACATCCTTGGTTAAAACAACTAACTTATTCAACAGATGGAGTAAACTTCGCTTTAGGACACGTGTTTCAACTATTCCACGTTTACGTTTTTTACTATACTTCCGGTACCGCTTCTCTTGTTTGTCATACTTAGGGTCTGCTGGATTAAATCAATCATTTGATTATTAATCAAATAGGTTCTTATCTTCTTGTTTTATTAGTGTAAAAAAGCTATTTCTGAAGGTATGCTGATATTTGGATCAAAAGCCGTATTTTTGCACTGTAAATTTAGAAGTA
>CAZSWS010000144.1:0-2877 GCA_964610765.1 uncultured Parabacteroides sp. | reverse complement strand
ACTTCTATCCATTTATGGCGTATACTGTTGCCGGTCTGGTCGGGGATAGAGAGGCAACCATCGTTTTCAAAGCAAAATAGCTCTTCAGAGCAAGCGGTAATCTTAGGGTTGATAGCTATAACCACCGCTTCTTCTTCGTTATTAATACGGGTAAATAGAAAAACATTGCGATTGATTCCTACCTGGGGTGCAGCAATGCCTATGCCTCCTTCGGCCTCCATCGTTGTACGTAGGCGGTTAAACAGCAACTGCCAGTCTGCATCATTTCGGATGTTTTTTACATCATCTATATCTGACGAGGGGGCACGGAGCACCTGTAAGTCAGCTTCTGTAGCAATAGTTAGTACGCGCATGGGCTCGTCTTCGCTGCCGGCTGTTATTAGTATTTGTTCTTCATTACTCATAGGTTGATGGTTTGAACAAGATGTTATGATTCCTAATAAGAAAATTAAAACGAACGCTTTTTTCATTAAAATAATTGTCTTTTTCCGTGCAAAGTTACATTATTTTAGTCTGTTTCTTGGCAATTATAAAATAAGAAAGGTGAACGTGTTTTTTTGTTGTTCACCTTTCTTGTCTTGTTATGGTTTGTATATTCTTGCTGCAAAGCCTCCTCCGGGTGCCATGGATATTCTTATTTTTTTATGAGCAGGCAGATCGATTACCTCTTTTTTATAATCACGCGCGGCTCTGTCTGCATTGATGCCATCTTTGAATATTTCTATTTGATAAGCGCCCTCTCCTAAGAAAGAAAGGTCGAGCTCCATTTCACGGCTGTTCCAGTCAGTAAATGCTCCGACATACCACTCATTGCCGGTTTGTCTGGCTAGCGCAATGTATTCTCCTACTTTCCCATCTAAAGCAACGGTCTCGTCCCATACGGTTGGTATCCGGGCGATAAAGTCGGTACACTCTTGTTCGCGCCTATAATTGGACGGATTATCGCACAACATATTCATGGGTGATTCAAAAATGATGTAAGCAGCCAGTTGGCGGCAGCGTGTGCCTTGGCTCATTGGCTCTGAGTGTAAGGGGTGATAGTTGTCGCGCGTAGCATTTTTCATCGCACCTTGCGTATAATCCATCGGACCGGCTAGCATGCGAATAAAAGGAATGGTAACATCATTGGTAACCATGTCAAAAGATTTAGGAGACCATTTTAATTGTTCCAATCCGTTGACACCTTCGAAATTCAACACATTAGGATATGTGCGCTGTATGCCGGTTGGTTTGCAAATGCCATGATAATCCAATAGCATTTGGTGGTCGGCACATAATTTAGCAGCATCGTAGAGGAATTGAATGACTTTTTGGTCGTCACGATCCATAAAGTCGACCTTAAATCCTTTAACGCCTATGGCAGCATAAAACGAAACAATCTTTTCAATATCCTTTTGGAAAGGAGCAAAGCCTGCCCAAAGTATAATGCCTACTTGTTTGCTTTCTCCGTAACGAACTAATTCTTTGATATCTATAGCAGGAACTGATTCAAGCAAGTTGTCTTTATACCACCCTCCATCAAGGATGACATATTCAATCTTATTTTCCGAAGCAAAATCAATAAAGTATTTATACGTCTCATTATTCATGCCCGCACGAAAATCAACGCCGTAGAGGTTCGAGGCCGACCACCATTCCCAAGCAACTTTGCCGGGTTTAATCCATGAAGGGTCAGCGATGCGAGAGGGGGCAGCTAGCCGAAAAACCATATCATTGTTAGCCAATTCAGCATCATTGACAGAAACCACAAAAGAGCGCCAAGGGAATGTCCTTGTCCCTTTTGTTTTGGCAATATATGCTTCGTGTTCAGAAACCGTTATCTGAAGATTTCCTCTTTCTGTCTTTTTGGGATAATTGGCAAAGACTCCCTTAAAAGAGGGGTGCTCTGTCGTGCTGTGTAGAAACATACCCGGGTATTCTTCTATATCGGTATCTGTGATACATAGCTTTTTACCGGCATCTAGCTCTACTAATAGAGGCAGGAAGATTAGTCTTTCATTGTTTAGCTTAGTAATCTGTTCATGGGTATATTGGTTTTCAAAAGAATTGAAAAACTGTTGCTTGAATGTTTTTCCTTTTTCCCAATCCCTGATATAAGGAACGATTGCTGAATGATCTTTCGAAAAATTATAAGTGGCTTCCTCATTCATAACTACGATGCTGTCTTTCATGTTGGTCGTAAAACGATAAGCCAGCCCATCGTTATAAAGTCGGAAAATGAGTCCGTAATTGTTGCGAAAGGAGAGTGTCGTTTCGTTATACTGATCTTTCACCTCCCGTTTTTTATATATAGTGGTCGGAATTGTTTGGTTGATTGAAGTATTGGATGCTTTCCGAATCTTCGGATCCTTCCCCAGAACAATGCCATTTTGCAACGTCATAGATATAGGAGATGGAGCCAATACCGCTGTACCCTCATGAGTCAGTGAGAAACGAATGTCTGTTCCAACGACAATCTCTGCCGTTAGTTTGCTATCGGGTGATTGTAACTTATACGTCTTTTGTGCATTGAGTGAGAGTATGCAAGTGAAAGTTAATGTCAAAAGAAAAAGTTTGGCTTTCATATTTTTGATTTTTAAAATTGATGCTGTTTTTTTAAAGAAGAAAAGTGGTCATCAGTTACTTATGATAAAATCTCAGCAAATGATAGGTTAACTAGTTTGTATTGAATAACTTGATTGATGTTGTTTAGTTAAGAATAATTGGTTAAACAGTTGATGTTCTGTGTTTTTATAGTATACAACCACAATAAAGACGTGAAGAAAATCAGCATACTTGACCCATATAAATCCTCTTGTAGCGACGCTCTATGCGGGCTCACGGTGAAGTTAAACAAAAGATTTAAAACATTCCTTATGGAGACTCTACTATTATACA
>CAZSWS010000143.1:0-2944 GCA_964610765.1 uncultured Parabacteroides sp. | reverse complement strand
ATATTATCGAATTTAGGTATAGACCACTTGAATAAGATGCAAGTGGCTGCTGAAAAGACAATCGTTAGTAAGCGGAACACGATATTGCTATCACCCACCGGGTCTGGAAAGACGCTAGCTTTCTTATTGCCCATTTTAGCATTGTTGCGTGAGGACGTTAAAACAGTTCAATGTTTGGTCATTGTCCCGTCGCGCGAATTGGCGCTTCAGATTGAGCAAGTCTGGAAGAAGATGGGAACAGACTTTAAGGTAAATGTGTGCTATGGAGGGCATTCGATTGAAGTGGAACTGAACAATCTGAGTAATCCGCCGGCCGTATTGATTGGGACGCCGGGGCGACTTACCGATCATCTGGAGCGTCAGTCTTTTGACACCGACAATATCAGCATCTTGGTGTTGGATGAATTTGACAAGTCGTTGCAACTGGGTTTTCAAGAGGATATGAAAATCATTATTAGCCAGTTGCCTCATTTGCAGAAAAGAGTATTGCTCTCTGCTACTTCTGATGTGGATATTCCCGACTTTGTTGAAATGCGCTCGCCGGCAATTCTTGATTATACGCAAGAAGAAAAAACGGAAAATCTGTCGCTGAAGCTAGTGATTTCACCTGAAAAAGATAAGATAGATACGCTATCTCAATTAATCTGCTCACTCAATTCGGAGGCCGCCTTAATCTTTTGCAATCATCGGGAGGTGGCTGAACGAATCAGCGACTTACTCAATGAGCAGGGAATCATTGCGGGATATTATCACGGGGGGATGGATCAAGACGATCGGGAGCGAGTGCTCATTCAGTTTCGAAATGGTAGTTTGGACTATTTGGTGACGACCGATTTAGGGGCTCGAGGGCTTGATATTCCTGAGATGAAGCACGTCATTCATTATCATCTGCCGGGGAAAGAGAGCGACTTTACGCATCGGAATGGACGAACGGCTCGTATGCAGGCTTTGGGTACGGCATATATCGTAGCCTACAAAGAAGATACGCTGCCGGAGTATCTGCCGGACTATATAGAAGAACTGAAAGTTGATGCCGACAACCCTTTGCCGAAGCGTCCCGAATTTCAGACCATCTACATTAGTGGAGGAAAGAAGAATAAGTTGAATAAGAGTGATATCGTCGGTTTCTTCCTGCAAAAAGGGAAGCTGGATAAGGGCGACTTAGGACTAATCGAGGTCAAAGACTTCATCTCGTTTGCTGCCGTTCGCTCCTCAAAAGTGAAGCCATTCCTTTCTCATATCAAAGACGAGAAAATGAAAGGGAAAAAATTTAAAATTGAAGTGGCCCGAAATGTGATTAAGAAGGAGGACTGAACCGACTTTCAGTAGTAAATATCATTATTAGCCCATGTTAGTGAATGTCCCTATACAGTTAAAGGCTGGTCTATAAAGTTTTATCGGTAATTCGTACTTCCCCATCTTTACTTCGTTGCTACCAATAAAAAAAGCAGCTAAGAATCTCTTCTTAACTGCTTTGTTATTGTGGGCGTTGACGGAAATATCTACAACCATCTAACACAAAACACGGTTCTTTATTTATATTTTAAAATAGGATTTCTGAAATATCGCACTTTTACCGGATTCAATTCCGAATAAGTTGTATTTTTTGAATTAAATATAACCGATATGATACATAGAATAGTTGCATCGATATAATAAAAGGTATTCATCCCAGGAAGTTTTTCGAAAGAGAATCAAAGACGATCTATTCTTTATCCAGCACCTTCACGCATTGGCAAGTTTCTCTTTTGGGATGTTGATTTTGACAAGATAAATTGGGGTGAATATTTTGTTCCAGAAACACAATCCTTTTCTTTCAATTTTATCTATAAATATCCCCTAAAAGGTATAATTGCAGTTTTAATAGAATATTTATACCCTAAGAGGTGTATTTAGGTAATTATTCACTAAATTAGCACCCAAAGGGTATAATTATGAGAAATATATCATTATCAGCCTATGTCAAGCAGATGCGAAAGCAATATGACTTAACGCAAGTAGATCTCTCCGAAAAGGCAGGGGTGGGACTTCGCTTTGTTCGTGAATTGGAACAGGGCAAACAAACCTTACGAATGGATAAGGTGAATCAGGTGTTGAATTTATTTGGTGCAGAGCTTGCTCCTGCTCCAATGGATAGAAGTAAATTTGAACGTTTTGAGTAGCGAGAGCAGAGCCAAACTTGTTTGGACTATGCAGAGTCACGAGAAACGCCTAATGAAATCGAATTATGAAACGAGCTGAAATATTTATGTATGATAAGTTAGCAGGATTGCTAACGGAACATGAGAACGGCTTTACTTTTCAGTATGATTCCAACTATCTGAATGATTCAGACTCGGAGGCAATTAGCCTAACAATGCCTTTGAAAAGTAAGCCATATCATGATAAAGTATTGTTTCCATTCTTTGATGGATTAATACCTGAAGGATGGCTCTTGGATATTGCCGAACGTAGTTGGAAAATAAATCAACGAGATAGAATGTCTTTGTTATTGGCTTGCTGTAAAGATTGTATTGGGGCTGTTAGTGTTGTACCTGCAAAAACCGAAAGCAATGAAGAATAGATGTTTGTATTGTTATCAGGATTTAAAGGAAGGGCAAACAGACTTTCATCCTGCTTGTGCGAAAAAGATATTCGGGACAACAACCGTTCCCGAACTACCTTATACGAAAGAGAATATTTCAGTGTTGGCTGAACAGGTTGTTCGCAGTCAAACAACAATAACAGGAGTACAGCCCAAACTGTCTTTAGATATAGAGCCTTCGGAAAAGAAAAACGAGCCAAGACGTTTTACGATTGTAGGTTTGTGGGGTAGATATATTTTAAAACCTCAAACAGATATGTATCCGGATTTGCCCGAATTGGAAGATTTAACAATGCATCTAGCTGAAATAGCTAAGATTAAGACTGTACCCCATTCGTTAATTCGTTTTGCTGATGGCGA
>CAZSWS010000142.1:0-2955 GCA_964610765.1 uncultured Parabacteroides sp. | reverse complement strand
CTATTATCTTTTAATTGCTAATTGCAATATCAAGGACTTTTTCAGCAGCTTCGAACTGTGATGGGGGATGCTTCTGTCTGTTTTCTTTATATAGTTTTTGTTAATATAAGGGTAAAGGTCAAATCGTTCGCCTAGGCTAAATTTAATTTTTGTGACATACTTTAAAAAACTGAAAAAACTAGTTAGTTTTTTAAAGGAGGTCACTTAAAATGGATCAATCAACTCACACCGTGCGTAGTTCTAGATGGAAGGATATTATTCTGAGATGCCAAAACAGGCCAGCTGGTATGAATGCAAAACAATGGATGGCTGAGAATCAAGTTAGTGAAAATGCTTATTACTACTGGCAACGTAAATTTCGAAGAGAAGTTTACGAGCAAATGAATAACTCTCCTGTTCTACCTGCTGTACAGGATAATTATGAAGTCTCATTTGCAGAGGTTCGCATACCAGAAACGAAAAAATTAGTTTCTGATACAATCTCCGAAAACATAAGACCTACTGCGATAATAAAGACTTCAACAATGACAATTGCTTTATCTAATGATATATCTGAAAGCTTGCTGTCAAGAATTCTTGGAGAGGTGTCGCATGCTTAAAGATGTTGCTGGAATACGCCGTATAGTAATCGCATGTGGCAGGGTAGATCTGAGGAAAGGCATTGATGGCCTCGGGGTGATAATAGGCAGTAAATATAATCAAAACCCCTTTGAAAAGGGAACTCTGTTCCTCTTTTGCGGAAGGCGATCCGATCGTATGAAGGGATTACTATGGATGGGTAATGGATTTTTGCTTTTATACAAGAGATTCGAAAGCGGGTCACTGTCTTGGCCTCGTACAACTGAAGAAGCGGCCGAGCTTACAGAGGATCAGTTTAATTATCTAATGCTTGGTTTGAATCCATTGGATCCTAAGATAAAGGATGTAACTCCATCAAAGATCTACTAATAATTGTGCAAAACAGAGAAAATATTTACCTGTTTTTGATTATAAAAACGACTAAGATGACAGCTTTATCAGTTGTTACAGAAGCCATTCAGAGTTTGGATATGGCTTTTGCACATGCTTTTTGAACATTGAAAATTCTATATTTCTATTGCCTCAGATAGTCTATGATGGGCTCTGGAATAATGGCAAAATGACGGTGCTTGGAAGCTGTGAAAGTAGCTATTTACAAGCGTTTCTGTTATAATAAGTACAATACAGAAAGGCGAAAAACATGTGTAAAAAGTTCACTTCCGAGGAACTGAATATAATGGGCAGCAAAGCCAAGGACGATATAATCTATCAGATGCAGGATCGCCTGGACAAGCTTGAGCAGGATTATGAGAATCTTATAGAACAGGTTCGTCTTGCAAATCAACAGCGCTTCGGACGTCATACCGAAAAGCTAGAGGCTCTCGCAGGCCAGATATGCTTCTTTAATGAAGCCGAGGCCTGCTACGATATAAATACGCCAGAGCCAACGATTGAAGAAACCATTATTGAAGCTAAAAAGAAACCTCGTAAAAGTAAGAAAAAAGGCCAACGTGAAGAAGATTTGAAGAACTTCCCTCAGGAAGAATTTCCACATGATGTACCGGATGAAAAGCTACTTGATACCTTTGGTAAGGGTAACTGGAGAAGTATGCCGGATGAAATATACTGGCAATTACGTTTTGAACCTGCCAAATGGATTGCTGAAAAGCATGTAATCAAGGTGTATGTCGGAACAGATGGTATGCATCAGGATGAGTTTCTTCGAGGGGATCATCCGAATACCTTGTTCAGGGGAAGTATTGCAACCCCTTCATTGGAGGCGGCTATCATTAATGCCAAATATGTAAACGCTAATCCGCTTGACCGTATCGCCCGTGATTTCCAAACAAACGGATTGAATCTGTCTAAACAGACAATGTCTAACTGGACTGTTACCGCTGCTGAGAGGTATTTTGCACCGGTATATGAGCTGATGAAATCAACCTCATTAAAAACACATGTCAATCAATCTGACGAAACCACTGTTGATGTAATTCATGACGGCAGACCTGCAGGTAGTAAAAGTTATATGTGGGTACATGTAACTGGAGAGTTAAGCTCAGGTCCAAAAATCATTGTGTACGAGTATCAGAAGACACGTCACAGTGACCATCCTAAGGAATACTACAAAGATTTCCATGGGGTTCTGGTTACCGATGGCCTTGAGCAGTATCATAAAATTGCTCGTGAGCTAGAAGGACTCTCAAATGCCAACTGCTTTGCACATGCCCGCAGGAGTTATGCGGATGCCATTAAGGCTATGGGCAAAGGCAATGAGGAATTGATACGTGGGTCCATAGCGTATCAAGCTCTTGTGCGAATCGGTGCCATCTATGATCTGGAGGGAAGCCTGAAGGGGCTATCTCCAAAGGAACGCTTAAAGGAACGGCAAACCTCAATCAGACCATTGATCGAGGAATACTTTGCGTGGGTTAAAGAACGTCTATCAGATACAACGGTGATTCCGAAAGGAAAAACAGCTTCTGGACTTAATTACAGTGTAAACCAAGAAGAGTATCTAAAAGTATTTCTTAACGATGGAGAAGTTCCTATCGACAATTCGGCTTGCGAGAGGGCTCTCAGAAACTTTACTATCGGGCGGAAAAATTGGATGACAATAAATACAGTTAGGGGAGCTCAGGCTAGTGCTATAATATATAGCATCACAGAAACAGCTAGAGCAAACAACCTCAACGTGTATTACTACATCAGCCACCTCCTCACAGAGCTACCAAAGCTTATCGATAAAGATGGAAATATAGATCAATCAATGCTGGAGCCACTTATGCCGTGGTCAAAATCACTTCCAGCTGATTGCCACAGTAAGCGCCACAACTAAAGTGGCGCTTTTATTGACTGGTAGCGAATGATTTGACCCTTACTGTTGAAGCGAGGTAAGCCTATGTGAAATAGGTGCAAATTAGCAGTCCGTAACAT
>CAZSWS010000141.1:0-3045 GCA_964610765.1 uncultured Parabacteroides sp. | reverse complement strand
TTGCTTCCTGTGCTGTAAGAGGCATGAAGCCTCCTACCCATATGCACAGCAATGCAATCATATATTTTTTCATTCTCATAAATTCTTATTTTGAAATAGGTATATTAGGATAATTCGTCCACTGTTTACCCTTAATTTGATCTTCTTCGAGATTGCCAATATCCCAGTATGATGCGAAGTATTGTGATTCTGGTTTTACAATAAGATCAACCATTGAACCTATGTAAAGCAGTGTAAATGAGAATTTCGGGTTGTTAATAGAGGCCCGATAGTTGTTATGATTTTCCAGCATGTTTTTACTACCAGGTAATAGAATAGAGAACTTAATTCCTAGGCATTGTTCTGCATTGACAATGTTCTTGTCTTCTATAACCGGCTCATAGATATTGTTCTTTAAGACTAGCTTTTTCATAAACATCAAAGAGTAATTAATATCTATATCGTTGATGTCAAACACCCCATCTAGGTATTGCATTGATTTGTTGCCACTTGAGTCGTGTTCAATATCTCCTCTTTTTAAATTACCAACAATAGGTATGGATTGTATAGGAGGCACTTTGATTTTTTGATCACAGACTGGCGACTCTCCATAATAAGATTCTAACTTAATCTCCAAAATATGGTCTTTATTATCCCAAACTCTAGATTTATCTTTTATGTATTTATTATCAAGAAGAGGTCTTAGTAACTTTAAAGTGGGTTTCTCGCTTATGTCTCCGGTCGATTCACCTTTACCATTATAGTTTGGATCAGATGGGTCATAAGCCTTGAATTTTTGCTCAAGCTCACCTAAGTAGTTAGGGATTTGTTGCCATTGATGCTTCGTACTTAATCGTCTTTCCACTATCAGTGTGATATTGAGATTTTGATTTAACGAAGGGACATTTGTCTCGTCAATTAATACTCTAACATCAATTTTAGCAGGCACAAAGGTATTTGGAGCTGATGCTTCCGTCTCTCCCTTATAACTAACAGTAGCTGTTGAACCAAACTGAGCTCCATCTTTAGGCAATTGGTCTTTAGTAATAACGATTTCACCATTTGCATCTGCTGTATAAACTTGTGATTGATTTGCTACTCCGGGTAATCCTGATACTTTAGCCCCTGGCGCCTTTGCTCCTAACTTATCATAGACAATAAATGTGACAGAGCCATCTTTCCAGCGTACAAACTCTGCGTGATCCTGGTCCACATACTGAGAGATTACATTAAATTGACCAACTATGACAGGGATTGTTTCTCCTGGTTTGCCTGGTTCTCCCGGTTTTCCATCTTCTCCGTCTTGTCCATCTTTGCCGTCTTTTCCTCTTAGGAATTCCCAGAAGTCCTGAATAGTTATTTGGTCTTTTGGCCAGTCGGTTCCCGGTTTATGTGGGTTCTCCAGCCCTTTGGCTACTTCTTCCTTCCAAAGCTCGTATGCAGATTGACCGTTTTTGCCATCTTGTCCGTCTTGTCCATCGTTACCGTTGTTTCCATCATTTCCATTCTTTCCGGTTAGGTATTCCCAGAAGTCTTGAACAGAGTCTTTATCTGTCGGCCATTTTAGTGCCGGATTCTTTGGGTCATCGAGTTTTCCTGTTGCAACTTCCTTTTTCCAAAGCTCATAAGCGCTTAGACCGGAAGCTCCATCCTGACCATCCTGACCGTCTTGCCCATCTTTGCCAAATGCAGGTTCATTGGTATCTTCGCCGTCAATAAACCAGTTGCCGTTATCACCGATTGTAACAACGCTTCCGTCACGACCGGGTTGTCCGTCTTGTCCATCTTTACCATCTTCACCGTCATTTCCTTTGACCGGGATTCCGGTGTCAATGCCATTGATATACCAATTGTCATTTTCACCAATGGTTACTCTGTCGCCCTTACCATCTTGCCCGTCCTTTCCTTGAGCAGGAACCGTTGTGTCAATGCCATCAATATGCCAGTTGCCATTATCTCCAATGGTAACGATGCTACCATCTTTGCCATCTTGACCATTCTGTCCGTCCACTCCGGTCTTACCACGTAAGTAATACCAAAAGTCATCCATAGATATTTTACTTTTGTCCCAGTTGTTGCCCGGGTTATGAGGATCTTCTATGCCTTTCATCACTTCAGTTACCCAGAGCTTGTATGCGCTTAGCCCGTTATTACCATTTGTGCCGTCAGAGCCGTTGACTCCGTCTTTGCCTTGAGCAGGAACCGTTGTATCAATGCCATCAATATGCCAGTTGCCGTTGTCACCAATAGTAACGACGCTACCGTTTTTCCCATCTTGACCGTCTTTCCCATGGACAGGAACTCCTGTATCTGTTCCGTCAATAATCCATGTGTTATTGTTGCTAATTTCAATCAAGCTGCCGCCTTTTCCATCAGCTCCTTTCGAAGGCTTTCCGGTATCTATGCCGTCAATCCACCAATTGCCATTATCACCAATAACAGGTGTTGAACCATTCTTGCCATCTTTTCCGTCAGCTCCGGTTAAGAAATACCAGAAGTCGTTCACTTCGGTTTTACTCTTATCCCATTCTTTACCGGGGTTGTGTGGGTCTTGGATCCCTTTTTCTACTTCTTTAATCCATAGCTCGTAGGCACTTAGACCATCCACTCCGTCTTTACCGTCTTGTCCATCTTTACCATCTTTTCCTTTTAGATATAGGAAGAACTGCTCAATGGTTACTCTATCTTTTGACCAATCAATGGTTCCGTTCTCTACATTTTCCACCCATATTTCATAGGCGGACTTTCCGTCCGGTCCTTCAGGTCCTTCCGGCATATTAAAATGCATCACATTTTCGCATGAAAACATGAGAGTTGATAGAGTAAATATTCCGATCAACTGCTTTATTAATTTTTTTTTCATGATTTCTATTAAAATATTAGTTTCTTTTTTCTGTCTATCCTTGTTGTAGACGAATATTCAAGGCTAGTCATTGTTTTATATGCTTTTACACCTCTAACTGTGTATAGTTATAGTTTTATTGCAATCTAACTAACCTCAACTAACATGTTTATTTGGGTATATTATCCCAGTATCCTTGATTCTTAATGAGTTCAATGGTTACT
>CAZSWS010000140.1:0-3047 GCA_964610765.1 uncultured Parabacteroides sp. | reverse complement strand
TCCTATTTACCCAAAAGCTATCTTGTGTCTAACGTGTTTTTATAATGATTATAGAGTTCTTCTTGTGACCTGAAAGCGGGAGTAGTCGGACTGGTATAAAACTTATTTGCTCCTAATCCATCTACCACGCGCCCTTGCGTTGTATCTTTCAAGCCATATTCAACAATCCACCTCAATTCGTCACGAACCTCTTTATCATAAACGGGAGCCATAACTTCGACCCGCTTATTCAAGTTTCTTGACATCCAGTCTGTAGATCCTACAAAGCAACGCTCATCTCCCCCATTACAGAAAAACAAAATACGTGAATGCTCCAAGAAACGGTCTATAATAGCATGAATGCGAATATTCTCACTGAACGCTTCACCCGTCACCAATGAGCAGTTGCCCCGAATTAAAAGACGAATCTGCACGCCTGCCATCGAAGCTTCATATAGTTTCTCTACCATTCCTGGGTCCGTAATATGGTTTAGCTTAGCCATGATATAGGCTTCTCTCCCGTCTTTTGCATGTTTTATCTCTGTATCGATCATCTGATAGAGTCTATCCCGCAATCCATGTGGTGCAAACAACAAATGATTTATAGTAGGAATAAAATAGGGTTTTTCAATAAACTTAAACACCTCAGCAACTTCTTTGGTTACTTGCTGATCACCCGTCATTAAGAATACATCTGTATAGACACGTGCATTCACTTCATGAAAATTACCTGTTGCTACACAAGCTATATCTCCTTTTTTAGAACCGATATGCATTAGTTTAGCATGTACCTTCAATCCCTCTTGTCCAAATACGACTTTTATTCCCGCCTCTTGCATCTTCCTGGCCCACGAGATATTAGAGGTTTCGTCAAAACGCGCCAATAATTCAATCACAACAGTTACCGACTTCCCATTACGGGCAGCCGCTATCAAAGTTTCTACCACACGTGACTTCTTAGTCAACCGATATAAAGTCATTTTAATAGACTTCACATCCTCAGCAGTCGCTGCCTCTTGCAGCAAATGAATAAACGAAGATAGGTTGTGATAGGGAAAATGGAAGAAACAATCCTTCTTCCTTATTTCAGCAAGTAATGTTTTACTTCTTGCTACTACAGGAACTAAGGATGGCCATAGGGGATACTTTAAATCAGGACGCTTCGAACCGGATATTTTCATTAATCCTTTTAGGTTATGATATCTACCCAAAGCAGGATGAGTGTGTTCTTCTGCTACTTCCAGCTTGTCAATAATCAATCGGAGCAACTCGGCAGGCATGTCTTTCTCATAGTCTAAACGTAAGATTTGTCCTTTCTTCCGACTATCAACGGCACGTTCAACACGCTCCATCAAGCCTTTTCCGACATCTTTTTCCAAGTCCATCTCAGCATCTTTGAAAAACTTGAATGTATAGGCTCCTTCAACCCGGTATATTTCTGATGAGAAAATAAAAGAAAGACAATGGCGAACTACATCATCCAGAAAAATAAAAGAGGTGGTTGTATCTGTTGAAAGAAGTTTCAACACACGTCCATACCTTTCAACAGGAAGTTTTATAATTGCATATTCTCTCTTTTTAGAAGGGATAATCTCCTTAATATTAGTCAGAGCAACGCCAAGATAAATACCATCATCATCTAGTTGCCGCATTCTTTTGAGTTTCCGCAGCATCAAAGGTGTAGTATGTGCATATAGACTTTCAGTAAACAAATTGTCCAGAAATATTTTTTGCTCTCCATTCAGTTCCTGCTCATTTAAAAAGAACACGTGTTCTCTTTTCAATCCTTCGATAACATCATGAAAAACAGCCTCATATTCTATCCGATATGCCTCGTCCAACTGTTCTATTTTTTCTAAAATATACCGGGCATTTCTTCTTGCTTCTTGTTGTTTTTTCTTAGTGGATGCAAGGATTCGATTAAGTGTGGCAATACGAACTCTGTAAAACTCGTCTATATTGTTCGCATAAATACCTAAAAAAGAAAGTCGTTCAAACAAGGGAAGTGTTTGTTTACCTGCTTCTTGTAATACCCGATGATTAAAAATCATCCAACTCACATCTCTTTCAATATATTTTTCCGGCATTAAATTGTCTTTTAGATTGATAGACCAATTCACACACATTAACTTTTACAAATATAAGAAACTATTCTTTACCTAAGCCTTCTTACCAGCTGCTTTCGGAAACATATCGCTCTTTCAAGCTGTTATTATGATAACAAAGTGTATAGCGGTAGATAAACAAAAAAACAGGTATCCTATACATTCATTTAAATAATATAGTATGTCAAAATTCAGTCTAAAAGGAAGAACAGCTCTTGTTACAGGAGCATCTAGCGGATTAGGGAAAAGATTCGCAACAGTCTTAGCAGAACAAGGAGCAGACGTAGCCATTGTAGCTCGTCGGGTAGATCGTTTACTAACCAATGCTGAAGCCATAGAAAAACTAGGTGTCCATTGTTTGCCTATATCGTGCGATGCTACCCACGAAGATGATGTTGTTCAAGCTGTTCAAAAAACAGTTGATACTTTCGGAAAGATTGACATTTTAGTAAATAATGCCGGTATTGCCATTGGGGGAAAGGCAGAAAACACGACAGGAGATGACTTCAGACATATTTTAGATGTAAATGTAAATGGGGTCTTCTACTTTGCTCGTGAAGTCGGGAAAAACATGATTCAAAACAAATACGGTCGAATCATCAATACAGCTTCTATGTATGGACTAGTAGGTAATAAGTTCAGCCCAACGATTGGCTACCATACGTCTAAGGGTGCAGTCATCAACTTCACGAGAGCACTAGCTGCAGAATGGGGAAAGCATAATATTACAGTCAACAACATAGCCCCGGGATTTTTCAGTTCTGAAATGACCGACAAGTTTATTGAGGCTGATGTTTTCTTGCAGTTTGTTAAGCAAAGCACCTGCCTTGAACGTACGGGCAAGGAAGAGGAACTGGATACAGCCTTATTATTTTTGGCTTCAGACAACTCCGGCTATATCACCGGTCAAACCATTTTTGTAGATGGAGGCTGGACGGCCATCTAAAAAAGCTCATTCGGCAA
>CAZSWS010000139.1:0-3127 GCA_964610765.1 uncultured Parabacteroides sp. | reverse complement strand
GAAGTTAGTATTTGCTGTTTTCCTTTTGTTTTCCCCTTTGATGGTTTGGGGACAGATAAGTGTTGAGTATGCGTATAAAAAAAGGTACTAAAAGTAACTATTACCAACGAAACGGATAAATATTATCCGCAGGGTGAGGTATTAGCAAAAAAATCATATATTTACATTTATTATTAAACCGAAATAATATTTTTATGAAAAATCTTATACAGACCTTTGTTTTGAAATGTGTCGGAATAGTAGGTATAGCCCTGTTGTGCCCTTTATTTGCAAATGCACAATTCTTGCGGACTTCTTATTTCATGGAGGGATCACATTATCGAATGCAGTTAAACCCGGCTTTAATGCCTGAACGTGGCTTTGTTAATCTGCCTGTTTTAGGTTCTTTTCACGCAAATGTGGGGTCTAATTCTTTGAGTTATCAAGATATCAATGATATTTTGGATGATGATGGTAATTTTTACTCCAATCCAAAGTTTTTAAATAGGCTGAAAGATAATAATAAGCTGAATCTGAATATGCATACAGATATTATTTCTGCCGGATGGTATCGGGGGCAGAACTTTTGGTCAATAAATGTCTCTCTTCGTACAGATATTGGTGCTAATGTGACCAAGTCGATGTTTACATTCTTGAATGAAATGGATGTGATTGAGGAAAACTGGCGGAATAGTCGGTATGATATTTCAGGTCAGGAGCTTAATATCAATGCTTATACCGAATTCGGTGTAGGTTATGCCCGGGCAATTGATGATCGCTTAAATGTAGGGGGGCGGGTGAAAATGCTTTTAGGTGTTGGAAATACAGAGCTGCGCATGGAAAGCGTGCGAATGAATGCCAATTTGCCTAGTGAAAGTCGCTTAAATCAACTTTCTGATGGTAGCTACTTAGGCGGATTGACGCCAGCTGAGATGGCTGCCTTGAAAGGTGAGCTAAGCGGATATCAAGCTTCGCTAGAAGTACGGACAAGCCTGAAAAACTCTTTTAAAGGTTTGAACTTAATTCAAGATTCGTACGATGGATATATTAATGACCTTGATTTTGATGCCGGCGATTTAGGGATTGCCGGTTATGGACTGGGTATAGATCTGGGGGCTTCTTATAAAATTTTAGACAACTTAACTGTATCGGCTGCTTTGCTTGACCTGGGCTTTATTTCTTGGTCAAAAGGGAGCACGGAGATGGCTAATACGGATGTTTCAGACATAGATATTCGAGGAGATGAGTATCTTGCCGGAATTGACGTAAATGATATAGATGCTATTGAGAGAAATATGTACCGCTTGCGAGAAGATGCTTTGCAGTATATAGATCGTGTTACCGGAGGTGAGGTGCTTAGTTATGACCTGCTAGGGCTTAAGAAAGAAGACGCCGCAAAATCACGTACTACCGGGTTAGCAACTACCTTGGTGCTGGGTGGTGAATATGGTTTGTTAGATAATAAGCTGGGTTTAGGAGTATTGTCAACAACTCGCTTCTTACAGCCTAAAACAAATTCTGAATTAACTTTTTCTGCGAGTTATCAGGCGACTAATTGGTTGGATTTGGCTCTTTCTTATTCTGTTATTCAATCGGCGGGCAAGTCGTTTGGTCTGGCATTGCGCATGGGACCGGTCTTTATTGGGACAGATTACATGTTCTTCGGAAACAATAGTAACCATATGAATATGTTTGCCGGAATATCTATTCCGTTGGCTAAGAAATAAGATGCTGACTTCGGCTAGTATTTAAGAGAGGATTTCCGAATGTAGAACATTCATTTCGTGATGAATACTAAAAAGTGGCTTAAAAGTCGGATTATTTCCTAGATGTTTTTGTTTATTTATCGGATTTATATACCTTTGCAAGCCAAAAGATACGGTTACCAACCAATAGAATATATTCTAAGAAGAAATAAATTAAATAAATATAGTAATGAAAAAAGGAATTCATCCGGATAACTATCGCGTAGTCGTGTTTAAAGACATGTCAAACGATGAGACTTTCTTCTCTCGTTCAACGGCTACTTCAAGAGACACTATTGAAATAGATGGTGAAACTTATCCATTAATTAAGCTTGAGATTTCAAGCTCTTCACACCCTTTCTATACGGGTAAATCTACCCTTGTGGATACAGCAGGACGTGTAGATAAGTTTAGAAGCCGTTATGGTGATCGTAAAAAGAAGTAAAAAGTAATTTTACAATAAGGTAAAGCGGGAGGTGTTAATTTGCATCTTCCGCTTTTTTTATGCCGTTATTGCCTGGTTGCTATTAGGTGCCTTACAGAAGAATCTGTCTTTTTTTACTACATTCGCTTTAGAAATACTTAATGACTTATGGCAGGACTTTATATACATATCCCCTTTTGTGCATCCAGATGCATCTATTGTGACTTTTATTCAGAAGTAAAAGGGGATCTTCTCATGAAGCCTTTTGTTGAAGCACTGAAAAAAGAATTATGCCTGCGTAAAGGGTATTTACATGGTGAACCTTTGCAAACAATTTATTTTGGTGGAGGTACGCCTTCTAGTATATCGCCGAATGTTTATCAGGACTTGTTTGAGGTTATTCATGAACACTTTCAAGTAGATACTAAGGCAGAGATAACCCTTGAAGCCAATCCGGACGACTTGTCAAAAAACTATCTTCAGGCACTTGCCGACTTGCCTTTTAATAGACTGAGTATAGGTATACAAAGTTTTGTGGATGAAGAATTGACCTTTTTGAATAGGAGACACAATGCCCAAGAAGCCTTGGATGCGGTAAGCTCTAGCAGAGAAGCGGGAATTGATAATATCAGTATTGATTTGATATATGGACTGCCCGGACAAACACGTGAATCATGGAAAGCGTCTTTAGAAACGGCTTTAAGCCTACAAGTTCCTCATATATCTGCTTATAGTCTGACTTATGAGGAAGGCACGAAGTTGTGGAGTCTGTTGGCAACAGGCAAGGTGCGTGAGGTGGATGAAGAGTTGAGTCTGTCTTTCTTTAATATGCTTATGGACGATTTGTCTGAGGCAGGCTATGAGCATTACGAAGTGTCAAACTTCTGTAAACCCGGCTTTCGGTCCAGACATAATAGTTCGTATTGGGAAGGGGTGAATTATTTAGGACTTGGTCCTTCGGCTCATTCGTATGATGGTA
>CAZSWS010000138.1:0-3347 GCA_964610765.1 uncultured Parabacteroides sp. | reverse complement strand
CAACCCCTATGTGTTATAGGATTCTACCCATATATAATCCCAACGCGTAAAAAATATCGGCATAACTTCTTTTTATTAATCGCTTTAACTACCTTTGCATTTCGTTTGAAGAAGTAGAGTTTAATCACTAATGAATAATAAATCAATGCATTTTTCCTTACCTCGTAAGAACTTAGTACACTGGATACTCGTTCTAACCCTTATTGTCGGATTACCCTCCTGTAGGTCTTATAAGAAACTGTACTATTTTGATGGAGTGACCGAGTTCGAAAAAGAGCACCTCACTTCCACCCAGGGGGTACATGAATCCATCATTAAACCAAACGATATTTTAAGTATCACGGTCAGTTCAGAAGTGAAAGGAGCTGCTGAAGATTTTAACTTACCCATATTACCCACATACTCGAATCAGTCTTTACAAACACAGGTGACCAATTCATCCGGCTATTCCGGTACGTTGCAGAATTACCTGGTTGATAAAGACGGACATATAAACTTCCCGGTATTGGGAACCTTAAAACTGGCGGGTATGACGGTGCGTGAGGCGCAAAATTTTCTTGCCGGGCAAATCTATCCGCAGTATATCGCTACGGAGCCGGTCGTGAATATCCGGCAATTGAACTTTGAAATATCCGTATTGGGTGAAGTGAAAAATCCCGGTATCTATAATGCTGTGAACGGACAGATGACCATCCTGGATGCCTTGGCGGCTGCCGGAGATATGACTATCTACGGTAAACGGGAGAATGTATTATTGGTACGCGTGCAAGACGATGGCGAGCTGGCTTTCCATAATATCAATATGCGTGATAAAAATACGGTACTGAATAAAGACCTGTTTTATTTGCAGCAGAACGATAAGCTCTATATACACCCGAACAAAGCCCGGGGTAATAGCTCCGGTTTTGGTACATTAGAAACCATTGCTATATCTGCGCTTTCTATTTTAATTTCTATAATCTCTATTGCTGTACGATAACTAACTGAAATGGAAATGAATAATCAGTCCTTGATGGATCATGAACAAGAAGAATCGATTGATTTAGTTGAAACCCTATACCGCTACCTTAAACATTGGAAATGGTTTATTCTCTCGATGGGCATTGCTTTGTTTATCGCTGCCGGAATTATCCTGATTACCAAAAAAGAATATAACCCCTCTATGTCTATTCTCCTGAATGAAGAGAAGAGCGGACGGGGTGCTTCCGCATCAGAGATGTTCGATGTGAATATGATGGGTTTCCTGGGGACAACCAGCAACATTGAAAATGAGATTATTGTGCTGAATTCACCCGACCTGATGGATCGGGTAGTGCGAGCGTTAAATCTGAACGTGTCCTACTATCAAAAAGACTTCTTACGAAAGGTCGAGCTACATCATAAAAGCCCTTATACGGTGACTATCACCTCGCCGGTCGATGCCTACCGAGGGCTTGCCGAGCTGGAGATAGACCGGAAAGACGAAGGCTATCAAATCTCGGGTACGTACCGTATCAATTCGCTCAATTATGAAATCGATATCATTCAGGTAGCCAAAGAACTACCGGTGACTATCCAACTGGATGAAGAAACGTCTTTGCAGCTCGCATTGTCTGAACAGCCCCTGAAGGAAAAAACGACCTGTTATGTGGAAGTGCGTAGTGTGCAAGCCACCACACGTAATTTCCTGACGAAGCTTTCGGTCGCAAACTCCGGTAAGAAATCGTCGGTTATCGACCTATCTATGCTGGTGCATAATACGCAGAAAGGGGTCGATTTGCTGTATGAACTGTTAGACCAATATAACGACCTGAACCTGCAAGTGAACAATGAAATCGCTTATAACTCAGCTATCTTTATTAATGATCGACTGAAGGAAATCTCTCAAGAGTTGAGCGATGCCGAAACAAAGGTTGTAGAATATAAGCAAGAACAACGAATTGCCGACCTGGGTACCGAAGCGCAACTGTTCGTCACCCAGAGCGAAGAGAATGAGCAGCAATTGATGGAGCTGGAAACCCAGCTGAATGTCTTGACCATGATTCAGGACTTTATCAAAAATCCGGACAATCACACCAAGACCATTCCCAATATGGGAGTGTCTGACTTAGGGTTGGCAGAAATTATCTCAGCCTATAATACGAAGTTGCTGGCATCCGACCAACTGTTAAAAGGCACAGGCGAGAAAAACCCGGCACGTGTACGGGTGTTCGAAGAACTGGACAATATGCGCGAAGGCATTAACAACTCGTTGGCGAATGTACGTGAGACCTATATGGTGGGGCTGAAAGACTTGCGTCAGCGGGCAAACGTTACCCTGTCACGGATTAGTTCTATCCCCAAACAAGAAAAAGGATTGATTGAAAAGGTACGTAACCAGAAGATTAAAGAAGAACTCTTCCTCTTCCTGATGCAAAAGCGTGAAGAGACCAACCTGTCCATTGCTGCCAATGCGGAGAAAGCCCGTATTATAGCTTCTCCCCGGATGAATATTTCTCCGGTATCTCCCAAAACGAAAATTATTTTGTTAGCATTCTTGATTTTAGGCGTGTTGGTGCCGGTGGTGTGTATCTATGTGCTGGAACTGTTCCGTACCAAGATTGGCAGTCGCGAAGAGTTTGAACGACTCTCGCAGGTGTCTATCATTGGAGAGATTGGAACGAATAAGACCGGAAAAGACCTGCTGGAGAAAGGTGAAGTAGATGCATTGGCGGAAATGTTCCGCACACTGCGTAATAATATCCGCTTTGCCCTGCGCAAACGGAAAGGGATGGCATTGCTGATGACCTCTACCGTGTCGAACGAAGGAAAATCGTTTGTGAGTGCTAACCTGGCATTAAGTTTTGCCTATACCGGAAAGAAAGTCCTCCTGATAGGAGGTGATATTCGGAATCCGGAGGTGCATGCCTATTTCAATCCCGGAGGTATTCATAGCACACGAGGCTTGTCTGACTATCTGGCAGACGATGCAGTCGACTGGAAAGACTATGTGTTTACCCCGATGATAGAAGCACCCACCTTACACGTGCTGGTGGCAGGAACTATCCCGCCCAATCCCAACGAACTGTTGATGGAACCCCGGTTGGAAGCGTTGATTGCCGAGGCAAAAACGCAGTACGACTATGTATTGATTGACTCGGCACCGGTAGGACTGGTGTCTGACTCATACCTGATTGGCGAGCATACCGATATGACCCTCTATGTGGTGCGTGAAAAGCAAACACCCAAGACAGCGGTCAACTTTATCAATATGCAACGCCAAGAAGAAAAACTGAAGAATATGTTTGTCATACTCAATGATGTTGAATTGTCGCGCGGCTATAAATATGGCTATGGCAAAGGGTATGGCTACCAAAAGAAAAAATAAA
>CAZSWS010000137.1:0-3480 GCA_964610765.1 uncultured Parabacteroides sp. | reverse complement strand
AAAACACTTAAGCCGTTAGCATAGCAATCGGTAAACTTTAAGCTGAAGATTTACATCCCTATTATCAATGTTGATTTAGATAATAAGCAAGAGTTTAAATTAAGTCTATTAGCTGATAGCATCAATTATATAAAATTAGAAACTCCGGATGATGGAATAATATCACGGGTAAAGAAAATTATTGCCGATGAAGATTACAATCTTTATATTTTAGACAATCATTCAAAAATCTTTGTTTTTGATCGATATGGAAACTATAAATACAGTATAAATAGTCTCGGAAGTGGTCCTGAAGAATATCAGAGTATTGGAGACTTTAGTTTGCATCAAGAGAATAAACACTTAGAAATCTGGGATATAGATTTAAGAAGAATATTACATTTTGATTTAAGAAATGGAGAGTTTTTGAGGTCTTATTCGATAGAAGAAGAAGAGTTTACTTACTCTTTATTTCCTATCGAAAACAATCAATACTTGTCCTATCTCCCTCTTAAAGTTAGTTCAACAGGTCGTTATGGAGTAAACTTATTGGACTCAAACTACAATAGAGTAGAAACATTACTAGAGTATTCTACAGAATATCCATTGGCTGGACAGTACTTTGGTTTTATCTCACAAATAGGAGCGAACAAGTATGGTATTTTCTCGCAAGTAGAAAATATGGTCTATCATTTAGAGAGTGGACACTTGCAAAGTGCTTACAAAGTTGATGTAAAAGGGAAAAAGGATATGAGTGAGCTTGAAGGAAAAGCCTCACTGGGGTTAACAGACTATGAGATGGAAATGATTCCATATGTATTTCATTATAAAGAAAACAGCCGATTTGTATTATTTGTTTTTTTAGATAATGGAAAAGCAACATTAGTCATACATGATAAACATAAAGAGCGTACAATCGCAGTTAAAGACTTTGATGACAGAACGCACCCTTTTATGTTGCCAATTATGACAGACACCCCTAATGTGCTATTCGGAGCGTTTTATCTAGAGCAGTTTATGCATGTTGATTTAGCGTCTGATAATAATAATAATAAAGATTTGAATCCTGAATTTTTAAAGCTTTTAAAAGCTAGTAAAGAGGAAGATAATCCAATAATTCAGGTACTTTATATTAATCACTAATATAGACTCGACTCCTTATGTCTTTTGCATACTACCTTTTTCTCCTATTCTAATAATTGCACATCCTAGAAAAGACATATAATGCTTTTATATTCAGTCTGAAAAAGTTAAACAAAGGATATATAGATGATAAACTAGTCGTGGAGTATGAAACTTTATTTATCTTTAAAAATGGAAACACTTTTTTGTTTAAATATGCAGAATCAGAATTATAATAGAGAGGACCAAAGATTCAAGGAGAAGCTATTCGAGAGATGAAAGAAGAAGTACAAACGATTTATGATAAATATCAACCTGAATAATTATGAAGAACGTATTATGGGTTATCCCCTTAGCCCTGTTATTTACAGTGTCCTGTTCTAAGTTGAAAAAGGAAAATGAGGAAGAGAAAAAGGCATTGACTGAAGCTGTTGAAGATCCGCCTACATCGGTTAAAGCTCTTTTGATGGAGGAACAAGACTTTAGTTATGACTTGATGTCCAATGGCAGTGTAGGGGCTATGCGTAAGGCGGAGTTGAAGTTTCAATCGCATGAAGTCATTGATAAGATTTATGTAAAGAATGGTTCCCTCGTAAAAGAAGGGGAAGTGATTGCGATGTTAGATACCTATAAGCTAAAAAGTAGTTTGCTTGCAGCTGAGGATAGCAAGGAAAGAGCTTTGCTGGATCTGCAGGACGTTTTAATCGGGCAGGGGTATAGTTTCAAAGATTCGGCTGAGATACCTGCCGAAGTATTGCGAATTGCTAAAATACGGAGCAATTATGACAATGCAATCAATAACCATGCGATGGCTAAATACAATTTGGAACGAGCAACCCTGCGTGCTCCTTTTAGCGGTCAGATAGCGAACCTGTGGAACAAGGAGTATAACTATCCGTCCGGTGATTTTTTCTGTACGGTGCTGGATAGTCAGTCGCCGGAAGTTTCTTTCAATGTGTTGGAAAGCGAAATCAGTCTGGTTAATCTGAATGATAAGGTAGTGGTATCTCCTTTCTCTTCACCGGATCATTTGGTGGAAGGTCGTGTTTCCGAGATTAATCCGATGGTGGATAACAACGGGATGGTGCGGGTGAAAGCGGTGATTCAGAACAAAGGTAATAAGTTTTATGAGGGGATGAACGTGAAAGTGCGGGTGCAACGGCTGTTAGGTAAACGCCTGGTTGTTCCTAAGTCGGCACTCGTCATGCGTACCAATCGGAAAGTAATCTTTACGGTACAAAATAACCGAGCGAAATGGAACTATGTGGAAACGGCACAGGAAAACTCCGATAGCTATGTAGTAGTAGATGGTATCCATGCCGGAGATAGTGTGATCTACGAGGGCAATATCAACCTGGCACACGAAAGCCCCATCATTCTTAATAAAAGATAAGAACCAAAGAAAAAAGGAACGGAATATTGTAAATAGTCACAATCTAAATAATAAAATTTGGGTCTCTACCCTATATGATTTCACTAGGTACAGTAGTAAGTTTAAGAAATCTATGAAGAAAGTACATGTATATTATTTCCTGAGTTTTTATTATGCACTGCTATTGGTTAGCTGTACGTACGGAGAGAGTGGAATAAAAGCACATAAAGGTGATAACTTGTCTAATGAAGATGGATTGAAGATTTCCATAGATTCTATAACCATAAATGCCTTTTATACAAGCTCTCAAGGTAATTTTTTTATGATAGATTCTGTTATAACATTTGCAGATGCATATTATGCAAAAATGCATCATTACAACTGTCAGAATGGTGAGTTAATTGAATCTCATTTTGGTTTAGGCGAAGGAGAGAATGAAATGGACCGTTTTTTATATGCATTTCCAATTATCAATGATACTTCTGTTTTTTTATTGATTCTGATTTAATGATAACAACGTATGGCATGAATGAGTACAGATTAAAACGATTAGGCTTTCTTGACTTTAAATGGCAAAATAGTCCTGTTAAGGATTATAATTCTTCTAGTGCCTATAATTATATGATTTTATCAGACTTTGGAACTAATATTTACAACCGAAATGACTTATATATTATACCTATAAGTCCGATGGTTAAAAGTTTAGGGGAAAATAATATTATCGGAAAAGATTTTTATCAAAAGAGTCATTTGTTAGCTGAGGTTGATAAGTCTTCATTGGAAATAACCAAAGTCGTTGGACATTTTCCTAGTATATGTTCGGAAAAACGAACCCCACAGTTTGATTTCTTCAGTCATACAATAGACCAAGACACTTTATATATCAATTACCCAACTGACTCTCTTATTTATGTTTATAAATATCCCGATGAGCTTTTATATACTTTTGGTTATGAATGTGAAAATATAAATCGTGATTATACTTCCTCTAGAGTCATAGATCAAAA
>CAZSWS010000136.1:0-3485 GCA_964610765.1 uncultured Parabacteroides sp. | reverse complement strand
TATATATTATCTAACTAATATATAATTAGTTATTGTATATTTGCTTTATATAGATAAACTTCTCTTCATGCAAGGAAAAAACAGTCGAAACACTCATTTAGTTTTACTTTTAACTGAATTTTTAAAAACTCATGAACTGCATTTCAACATATGTTTGAAATAAATAAAAAACAACTTAATTATGTATTTATCCAACCTTAAACTATGGAACTTTAGAAAATTTGGAGACAACTCCCCAGTTAATTTAGAAATACCAAACCTAGACTTGAACTTTACGACAGGTATAAATGTATTAATTGGTGAAAATGACTCAGGTAAAAGTGCAATAATAGATGCGATAAAGATATCTTTAAAGACACACAGCTATGATTGGCTGAGATTAGATTTGGATGATTTTTATGATAATTCAACTCGCTTGCGAATTGAATTAATGTTTGATAACCTCTCAGATAACGAAGCCAAAAACTTCACAGAATGGTTAGGTTGGACTGGTATAGGTGAGAATGCAAAGCCATATTTAAGGTTAATCTATGAGGCCACTAGAGACATCGAAAATCAATATATTTATCCTACAGAAATTAGAGCAGGAGTAGATGATACAGGATCTCAGCTAACGGCAGAGGCAAGAGAGTATTTAAAAACAACTTACCTAAAACCCTTACGAGATGCAAAATCCGAATTAATCCCACGAAAGAATTCTAGATTATCTCAGATTTTACAAGGCCATGAAGCCTTTAAAGGTAAAGATCGAGATCACTTGCTAGTTGGTTTATTTCAGGAATTTAATGAGCATGTTTCAAAATATTTTCAAGGTACTGACAAGGATGATACAAAACTTGTCGGGGAAGATTTAAAGGGCAAAGAACTGAAAGGTGATATTGATAATTTTATTCGTGCATTCTACTCAAAGGATAAAGAATCTAATTTTGGCGTGCTTGGAAATAATCTCAAAAACATTCTAGAAAAACTGGAGTTATCAATCAAAGATGAACTTAACCCGGGTTTAGGAACTTTAAACAGGTTGTTTATGGCTTCAGAACTGCTTCATCTTCAAAAGAAAAACTGGAGTGGTTTGAGGTTAGGATTGATTGAAGAGCTTGAAGCACACCTTCATCCTCAAGCCCAAATGCAAATTATTGAAGCATTACAAAACGAAAAAAACATACAGTTAATCTTAACTTCTCACAGTCCTAATTTAGCTTCAAAATTAAAGCTTGAGAACTTAATTATTTGCAATGACAATAATGCTTTTCCAATGGGATCAGCTTACACAAAATTAAACTCTAATAATTATAAGTTTCTTGAAAAATTTCTTGATACAACTAAAGCTAATCTGTTTTTTGCAAAAGGTGTGATTTTAGTTGAAGGGTCGTCTGAAGAAATATTAATACCAAGCATAGCTAAGAAAATAGGAATAAATCTAACTGAAAAGGGTGTTTCGATAGTAAATATTGGAAATACAGGATTCGATCATTACTCCAAAATATACCTTAGAAATCAAGAACCGTACATGAATATTCCAGTAGCAGTTATTACAGATTCGGATGTGCGAGAATATGAAAAAAATGGAAATAAATTTGTGAAAATAGAAGAAGGTATAATTCAAGATAAAAGTAAAGTTGCTGTTGATGTAAACAATGAAAAATCCGAGCAATCGGTAAAGTATTTTACTGCGCAAAACTGGACGTTAGAATATGCATTGTTCAAATCAACTAGCATAACAACAGCCTTTCAAAAGGTATGTAAAACGATTCATTCGAGAACAGATTGGGAAAAAGATTTTGAAAAGACACTCGCTGAAAAATTGATTGGTAAAAACAGCAAACTGAAGAAAACTGAAGTTGCCTATAGACTAGCCAATGTTTTAGATGAAGACTTAGAAAAGACGGAAGAAGAGAGAACCATAATCATTGACCCGAATAATGAAGATGACAGTATTAATTATCTAATACAAGCCATAAGATATGCCACAGGAAATTAACATCTCTGATGCAGATATTGAATACGCAGAAAAAATCCTTTTGCCAGAAGGAAAAGAGTTTGACAAAGAAAGAAGATTGTTCATTCGCAACCTTAGCACTCTTGATTTGCAAGCAGTTCCAGGAAGTGGTAAAACAACAGCACTTTTAGCAAAACTTCTTATCTTGGAAAGATATATGCCACTGAAAGATAGTCGTGGTGTCTTGATTATTTCTCATACCAATGCAGCTGTTGATGAAATTAAAGAGCAAATTGGTAAACACTGCCCTAAACTTTTCGCATATCCAAATTTCCTAGGAACGATTCAAAGTTTTGTCAATACTTTTCTAGCAATACCTTTCTACACAAATAAATTAAAAAAAAGACCTTTGAGAATTGATTCTGAGATTTACAATGAAGTATTAGCAAATATTCTTTCTAAGCCATGGTTTTTAAAGTTTAATACATCAGATTATGATTTCAAAAAAATCTTGTACCTTAAGAATGTTGATGAATCATTATTTTATAATTTAAGATTAGGATTTTGCGATAATAGGATTATTCTTAAAAAAGGATTAAATGGGAAGATTCTTCAAATAAATAAACCTAAACGAGGAAAAATCTATCAAGATTACACAGAGTTAGAAAAATCAAATTTATACAAGTGGTTCATGGATTTGAAGCTCTACCTTTTAATGCAAAAAGGTGTATTACATTATGATGATGCTTACTTTCTAGCGAACTATGCAACCTCAACAAATCCACATATAAGTAAATTGTTACAAAAACGTTTTAAATATGTATTTGTGGATGAAATGCAAGACATGGATATTCATCAATATGAACTTATTGAAAAAGTGTTTTACCCTAATGAAAATACAGAATCAGTAATTCAAAGAATCGGAGACAAAAATCAAGCAATCTATAATGGTGGCTCTATACATTTAGATAATATTTGGTCTCCTAGAGAGAACATTTTATTCATTAACGGAAGTCACAGATTAAGCCCTAGAATTGCAAGATTAGTTCAAAACTTTGCTCTTACGCCTAATTCTGTTGAAGGAAGAAATAAAAATACTGATGGTACAGATATTGACATAAAACCAATAATTTTTGTTTATCAAAATGATACAAAAGAACAGGTGATTCCTGCATTTGCTGATAAAATAAAAGAACTTCAATCCTCTAAGTTAATTCCTTTTCTCCCTTCACATAAATTTATGGCTATTGCATGGAGGAAAGAACATGATGATGTCGATAAAATAGCTTTAAATGATTATTGGCCTAATTTTATTAGTGCCAATTCAGGTCAAAAAATAGATTTCAAAGTACTAGAGGATTATCTTATGTTCTATGAAAAAGATAAAAAAACACTTGAATCTGTATGTAATAACATTTTAAATGCACTTTTGAAGATACTTCGATTGGAAAATATTATTGATGAACATGAGAGATTTTACACAAAAAGAAAATTAATCAATTTCTTTAAAACTCTTGAAAATGGCGAGTATGAAATCCTTAAATTA
>CAZSWS010000135.1:0-3597 GCA_964610765.1 uncultured Parabacteroides sp. | reverse complement strand
AGCTCACAAGTGTGGACCGATCGGCTCACAGCTGTGAGCCGATTAGTTCGCCCTAGCCTTTGTAATAAAAAAACAGACCGCATGCATTAATAAAGTGTATTTTTTTGCCTATTTGTTTGGTTTATAATAAAACTGTTTATATTTTTACAGTGTAATAGCGAACTATAACACTAAAACACGATAAAATATGCTCTATATCAAAGACTTAACATTCTATTATAAGAAAACGTCGCCTATATTCACTGATTTATCCTTAAAGATAGAAGAAGGGAAAATCTATGGAATACTCGGTAAAAACGGAATTGGCAAGTCCACCTTACTTTACCTGATGGCAGGAATTCTTTTTCCGAAAAAAGGAACTATAACTTTAAACAATCAACCTATTCCGAACAGACATCCTGACGTATTGAATAAGTTCTTTTTTATCCCTGATGAGTTTGATTTGCCTCCTCTTGCACTCAGGTTATACATAGGTACCTATGCACCATTCTACCCTGAATTTAACTACGAACAGATGGCTGAATATCTATCATTCTTCGAAATTCATATAGACGAAAAGAAAACACCTTTAAGCACTCTATCACTAGGAGAAAAGAAAAAAGTACTGATTAGCTTTGCGCTTGCCTCCAACACTGCTATTCTGTTGATGGACGAACCTACCAATGGGCTGGATATTGAAGGAAAAAGTAAATTCAGGAAACTACTTACTCAGGCTATGACGGATCAAAAAACCTTCATTATCTCTTCACATCAAGTGAAAGAGGTGGACAGACTTTTAGAGCATATCATCATCTTGGGCAATAATAAAATATACCTCAACGAATCTGTAACAACCATCACAGAAAAACTCGCATTTATAGAAAGTACCGGAAAAACAGACTCAGCAGAGGTGCTATATTCACAACCCAGTGTAAGCGGTAATAGTCTGATTGTTAACAATACAGAACAAATAGACACCGAGCTAAATTTGGAACTACTATACAATGCCTTATCACACAACCATACAGCGATTAAAGAACTGTTTAACAACTAAAATCAAAAACATGAACCATACTATATTTGACATAAAACGCTTCACTTGGTTAGTAAAAGAAGCGAGCAGCCTAGGTAGCTGGAAAAACATCCTCATTATCGGCATAATTCCCAGCATAACATTAACCATCATTTTCGTAATCTATTCCATAACAGACTACTCCATTAATGCAGACAACCTGCCCGGTGGACAGACAATGAGTGAATACATCCTCTCCTTAAATGAGAAATATATAATAATCATGTTTGCATTATATGTTTCTTCACAACTTCTCATTGCACCTTACCTGATGAACTCACTTAATAGCAAGAAAAAACGCATTCAATACTTGATGCTCCCGGGGTCTTCGCTTGAAAAGTTTCTCTCGCGCTTCCTTCCACTGACGATTGGATACACCGTGCTATTTTTCTTCTCTTTCTGGCTTATGGACATCATCAGAGTAGCTATTTGCACGCCTCTGTTTCCGCAAATGGATGTACACATGCTGGATTTCAACCTATTTATCAATAGCGATAATTCAAATGCACTCTTCAGTAATTATACAGAATTCTTTACCTTTATTGCTTACTTTATACTCGTTTATTCGTACTTTATACTTGGAAGTACGTATTTCACAAAACGCCCATTTGCATCCATCTTAGTATTTCTCGCAATACTTATCTTTATCTTATCTAAGTACACCATCTTACTTATGAAATGGTTGGGAAAGGGAACAGATATCTATCAAAATAAATACTTAAACCCGGAATACCTGTTTTTTGAAATAAATCCACCGCTCATTATGGCTATATGCCTATCTCTGACTATATTTAACTGCGTCATAGCCTATTATAGATTTAAAGAGACCGAACTTGTTCAAAGAGGATAAAGAATGGAATTTAAAGAAACAAAAGCAATCTATCTTCAAATTGCGGAGCGAATATGCAATGAAATATTACAGGGGAAATACCCGGAAGAAGGGCGTATTCCTTCTGTACGCGAATATGCAGCCGAAGTAGAAGTGAATGTAAACACACTGATGCGCTCGTTTGACTATCTCCAGCAGAAAGACATCATATACAACAAGCGGGGCATTGGATACTTCGTTGCAAAAGGCGCAAAAAAATTAATATATAAAGAATTGGAGAGAAGATTTTTGGAAGAAGATTTAACCGACTTTTTCGACCAACTACAATTATTAAATATACCTATTGAAAAGGTTATTTCACTTTATGAAGACTATAAGGCACAACAAACTAAAAAAGAACAATCATGAAACGTACAACTAAAATATTCTTAGCCTCACTTCTGTTCATTTTCATCCTACTTACCGCATCTATATGCTATGTGGCTCATTTAGAAAAGGAGTATAGGCAATCAGCAGACTATCACGACACACATATTCCGACCGAAAACCCGCAACAAGAATGAACAAATGGAATGATTTATTTAACTTTCAACTTATCGAAGCCTTCACCATAGACTCCAATAACCGAGCTTTGAGAGATAAACGCATCCGGATCAATACCTTTAACAATACGGAAAATCTCTAACGATTGGCTTCGTTTGGCCAATACAAACAAGACTTTCACATTGTTTTTGCTATACCATCCCACACCATCAATAGCTGTAACGCCTCGATGGGTCTTTTTAACAATGCGGTCGGCTATCTCGTCATACTTCTTAGAAAAGATAAAGAACTGAACCGACTGACGGGCACTATTTATCACCCAGTCTAGCACAACACCTATGATAAACAGCGTTGCAAAGCCAAATATTACCCGACGCCAGTCATGGAAAATAAAATAGGTAGAACTAATAATAAATACATCCAGCACCATCACCATACGACCAAGGCTCACATCGCGATATTTATTGACTATCGCAGCGATAATATCCGTACCACCCGTACTACCATTATAGTTGAAAGCAATACCTAGCCCAATACCACACAGGGCAGCACCAATGATACAGGCCATAAAGTCTTGACCTGCACCCAACATCAGCGGCTTTCCTTCGACTGAAACATCCGGCACTACCACATAGGTATTTACAATGTATTGACAAAACCAAAGAAGAAAAGTGAGCACCAAGACGGCATACGTAGTCTTGATAGTAAAACGAGGTCCTAAAATGCGAACCGCAAAGAGCATCAAGAAAGCATTAATAAGGAAATAAGTCCACTGAATAGGGAAACCAGTGGCATAATAAACGATAGCAGCAATACCGGTCGTTCCTCCGGTCGTTATTTGATAAGGAAGCAAGAACACCGCCCATCCTAAAGAATAACTTAGTAAACCAAGCGTAATGTAAGAGTAGTCTTTTATCTCTCTTTTTATCCCAGCCTTTGTTAGCTTATACATATTAATAAGTATTTATTGCAACGATTTAATATACACCCAAAAAGAACTATCTAATAAGCTCACCAAAGGCTTTCTTTTCAAGAAAGTGGACCTTTATATACAAAAAAAGCGACCCACTGGGTCGCTTCGTTGAGTATTAGTGCGGAAGGAGAGGGATTCGAACCCTCGGTACAGTTACCCGTACGACAGTTTAGCAAACTGTTGGTTTAAGCCACTCACCCA
>CAZSWS010000134.1:0-3696 GCA_964610765.1 uncultured Parabacteroides sp. | reverse complement strand
CTTGGGCAACACGACAGTCTATGCAGATAATTATGCCCCGCAAGTCTTGGAGGCATTCACCAATCAACATCAGGGAAACGACTATTGGGTACGATTCGACTGCCCGGAATTTACCAGCTTATGCCCCATCACCGGACAGCCGGATTTTGCTACGATTCTTATCAGCTACATCCCGGACGTGAAAATGGTAGAAAGCAAAAGCTTGAAGCTCTATTTATTTAGTTTTAGAAATCACGGGGCTTTTCATGAAGATTGCGTCAACCTCATCATGAAAGACCTCATCGGTCTTATGAATCCTAAATACATAGAAGTCAAAGGGATATTTACACCCCGAGGGGGCATCAGCATCCATCCGTATGCCAACTACGGCCGACCGGACACGAAGTACGCCCAACTGGCTGAGCAACGTTTGTTTAATCAATCTGCCGATTAAGAATAACTGTTTCAATATAAAAATAGCGGCTTGAACATTTACTGCTCAAGCCGCCTTATCTATTCCCAAAGGATATAAAACTTATTTGCTCTTGTCTATTTGCTCTTGGACGATGGCGTTTACCACAGCCACCGTTGTCAAGTTCAATATATCACGTGCTGAGCTTTCCATCTCTGTAAAATGCACCGACTTATTCAGTCCTACCTGAACCGGACCAATGGTCTCCATATCAGACAGTTTACCCAACAAACGATACGCACTGTTAGCGGCTGTCAAGTTCGGGAATACCAACGTGTTCACATCTTTCCCTTTCAGTTTGTTAAAGGGATATACCTCATCCCGAAGCTTCTTATCAAGCGCAAAGGAAACTTGCATCTCGCCATCAATCACCACATCCGGATGGTTTTTATGGATATACTCAACCACATCATGCACACTGCGCGGACTGCCCACCCTGTCAGCTCCAAAGTTTGAGTGCGACAACATGGCAATGACCGGTTTCATGGCATACGACTTAACCGCATCATTGGCCAGCAGAGCAACATCGATTAAGACATCGGTTGAAGGGTAGCGGTTGATACGCGTATCGGCAAAGAAGAACGTTCCGCGCTTACCGGTGACAATATTGAAAGCTGCAAAATGCTTGTAGGGTTCGCGAATACCAATGATTTTCTTCGCCAATTCTGTAATTTCCGCAGTACCTGAGTGAATACCCGTAATGAAGGCATCGGCATCGCCGGTTTCAACCATCATCATACCAAACACATCGCGGTCAAAAAGCATTTCCCAAGCTTCGGCATACGAAATACCATCCCTATCGTTCTTCTGACTTAGTATGTGTGCATATCTTTCCCTACGTTCATTTTCATCGTCATGACGCAGATTCAGTATTTCTATCCCCTCTAAACTGAGATGCTCTTTTTCGGCCAGTTTTTCAATTCTTTCCGGATTTTCGAGCATAATCGGATAACAAATACCTTCAGAACGAGCCTGTACCGCTGCTTTCAACATATTGCTATGGTTCGCCTCGGCAAATACCACGCGTTTAGGATTCGCTTTAGCCATATCGGTAAATGAGCGAAGCAGTTTGCTTCCATACCCCATCAACTCTTCTAAATAAATCTCGTATGCATCCCAGTTTTCAATCGTTTTCTGCGCTACACCTGATCGAACTGCCGCTTTAGCCACAGCAGAAGAAACACACGAAAGCAGGCGGGGGTCCATCGGTTTAGGCAAGAAGTATTTCCGACCAAAGGATAATCGTTGCAATTTATACGCCGCATTCACTACATCAGGAACGGGCTTTTTAGCTAAGTCAGCAATGGCACGTACGGCTGCCATCTTCATCTCTTCATTAATGGCGGTAGCATGTACATCCAGTGCTCCACGGAAAATATAAGGGAAACCTAATACGTTGTTCACCTGATTCGGATAATCCGAACGCCCGGTTGCAAAAATGATGTCTTTCCTTGACTTCATCGCTGCATCATACGATATTTCGGGATTGGGATTGGCTAAGGCAAAAACGATGGGATTCGCATTCATAGAACGTAGCATGTCTTGCGTCAGTACATCAGCAACAGACAGACCCAGGAAAACATCTGCACCTACCATAGCTTCTTCCAATGTTTCCAGCTCACGCTCAGTAGCAAATTCTTTCTTCTCTGCATTCAATCCTTGACGTCGCGTTGTTATTACGCCCTTACTGTCGCACATCACGATATTCTCTTTTCTCGCACCCAGACCCACATAAAGTCTTGTACAAGAAATAGAGGCTGCTCCTGCGCCATTGACAACAATCTGCACATCTTCAATCTTCTTTCCGGCTAATTCGAGTGCATTCAAAAGCCCTGCCGATGAAATAATAGCCGTCCCGTGTTGGTCATCATGCATCACAGGTATATTCAGCTCTGCCTTGAGTCTTTTCTCTATCTCGAAACATTCCGGAGCTTTGATGTCTTCCAGGTTAATCCCTCCAAATGTAGGGGCTATCGCCTTGACTGTTTGAATAAATTTCTCCGGGTCTTTCTCATCCAGCTCAATGTCAAAAACATCAATACCTGCAAATATTTTAAACAAAAGCCCTTTCCCCTCCATCACCGGTTTTCCGGACAAAGCACCTATATCTCCTAACCCCAATACAGCCGTTCCGTTAGAAATCACCGCTACCAGGTTTCCCTTCGAGGTGTATTTATAAGCATTTAACGGATCTTTTTCTATTTCCAGGCATGGTTCAGCCACTCCGGGCGAGTAGGCTAAAGATAAGTCTGCTTGTGTACTATAAGGTTTGGTCGGGACCACCTCAATTTTACCGGGTTTACCTTCCGAGTGATACCGGAGGGCTTTCTCTTTCATATTTTTCATTTCCTCTTCAAAATTAGATTGTGCTATTACAAAATTCGTTGAAAACAAGAAGTTCCCCTTTATTGATTTTAGGCTTTTGAATGGCAAATAAGGGTTGCCTTAGATGTGTTGTTAAAAAACATTTTCACCTAAAATCTTAAGTTTTACTTACATTTTATCAGCGCATGACAAAAATAATGATTTATTTAGAAGTAAACCTTGTATTCGCTCTATTTAAAATTTTTGAACAAGATTCAATACTTCCAATCCTTGCTCCAAACAGGGCTCTCATGCATAGTATGATTGAAAGTCAGGCTCTTACAAACGGCTTATTTACACCTTGAACAAAAATCCTAAAAAAATTATGAAATGCGTGTGATGTTTTTTTACTTTATACGTGTTAATTATGAAAGATGGATGCAAAGGCTTTTAAAAAGAAAATTTTGCCGCTGCGAAAAAAACTGTTAGACTACTCATTCCGACTTGTTGAGAACAGTGAAGATGCAGAAGATATTGTTCAAGAAACGATGCTTAGGTTGTGGAATACACGTAGCAAACTTGATTCTTATAACAATATAGAGGCCTATGCTATGCTTATCACGCGCAATCTTTCTTTGGACAAACTGAGAGCACGCAAACCGGTCACACCTTATGAGCATGTACAGCTGTTTACAGAAAAAGCTGATCCGCAAAAACAACTGGAAGCGCAAGAAGCAGTCAATCGCATTCAGGAAATCATAGAGCGACTGCCCACACTCCAACAGTTAATCATCCGAATGAAAGATATTGAAGGCATGGAAATTAGTGAGATTGTTGAGATAACCGGTTCGACAGCTGAAGCCGTTCGATCCAATCTGTCCAGAGCCCGTAAAAAAGTAAGAACAGAGTTTTTAATGAACGAAAAAAACATATCCTATGAA
>CAZSWS010000133.1:0-3743 GCA_964610765.1 uncultured Parabacteroides sp. | reverse complement strand
TAAAACACTGAGGGCTGTTTCTCTGCAGAAACAGCCCTCAGTAATGTTATATCAGTACATTATCAATCTTGCATTTTCGCTTTGATAAACTCACGATTCAAGCGCGCAATATTACTAATAGATACATTCTTCGGACACTCTACTTCACAAGCACGTGTGTTTGTACAGTTACCAAATCCTAGTTCGTCCATTTTAGCAACCATCGCTTTAGCTCTATTAGCTGCCTCAATACGTCCTTGTGGCAACAAAGCATATTGACTTACTTTTGCTGATACGAATAGCATAGCCGATCCATTCTTACAAGCAGCAACACATGCACCGCAACCAATACAGGCAGCAGCATCCATAGCCAAGTCTGCATTTTTCTTAGAAATAGGAATCGCATTCGCATCGGGCAAAGTACCACCGGTGTTTACCGAAATAAATCCGCCGGCTTGCTGAATCTTCTCAAAGGCTGTACGGTCAACCATCAAATCGCGAATAACCGGGAATCCGGCTGAACGCCATGGCTCGATAGTAATCGTATCGCCTGATTTGAAGTTACGCATATGCAATTGGCAAGTCGTAATTTCATTATCAGGTCCATGAGGATTACCGTTGATATATAAAGAGCACATACCGCAAATACCTTCACGGCAGTCGTGATCAAAAACTATGGGGTCTTTTCCTTCACTCACTAATTGTTCGTTCAGGATATCAAGCATTTCAAGGAAAGAGCTTCCTCCTGAAATGTCTTTCAATTGGTGGGTTTCAAAATGACCTTTTACTTTCGGACCTTTTTGACGCCACACCTTCAGATTAATATCTATATTTTTATCCATTATTCTTTCTTTTAAAATTGTTGGCCGGTTCTCCGGTTTTGCTATTAACTCTTATAGTTACGTTGTTGACGTTCAACAAACTCATATTCAAGCGGTTCTTTCAGCATAATAGGCTCTTCATTTTCACCTTTATACTCCCAACAGCTTACATAAGAGAAATTCTCATCGTCACGCATAGCCTCACCTTCAGGTGTTTGGTGCTCTTCACGGAAGTGTCCACCACATGATTCCTCACGATCTAATGCATCATGAGCCATCAAAATACCTGTTTCGATAAAGTCTGATAGACGAAGTGCTTTTTCCAGTTCCACATTCAAGTCTTCTGCCTCACCCGGTATACGCAGGTTAGACCAGAATTCTTTCTTAATGTTTTCCAACAACTCGATACCTTTTTTCAAACCTTCGGCATTCCGTCCCATACCTACATAGTCCCACATAATGAGTCCAAGCTCTTTATGAATGCTGTCAGCAGAACGATTACCTTTAATAGCCATCAATTTAGCCACTTTCTTACGAATCTCAGCTTCTGCTTCCTCAAACTCAGGAAGGTCAGTTTTGAAATGGGGTACTTGAATTTGGTCTGCCAAATAGTTTTGGATTGTATATGGAAGTACAAAATATCCGTCAGCCAACCCTTGCATCAAGGCAGATGCACCCAAGCGGTTTGCACCGTGGTCAGAGAAGTTAGCTTCACCAATGGCAAATAGTCCGGGAACACTGGTCATCAACTCATAGTCAACCCACAGGCCACCCATCGTATAGTGCAATGCCGGATATATCATCATCGGCGTTTCATACGGATTATGGTCAATAATCTTTTCGTACATCTGGAATAGGTTACCATAACGTTGTTCAACTACGTCACGCCCTAAACGTTCTATTGCCTCAGCAAAGTCTAAGTAAACAGCCAATCCGGTATTATTCACACCAAATCCGGCGTCACAACGCTCTTTAGCTGCACGAGAAGCCACGTCACGAGGAACTAAGTTACCGAAAGCCGGATAACGACGCTCCAAGTAGTAGTCTCTGTCCTCTTCTTTGATTTGCGTAGGTTTCAAGCGACCTTCGCGTATAGCAATTACATCTTCTTTTTTCTTCGGAACCCAGATACGTCCGTCATTACGTAACGACTCTGACATCAAGGTTAGTTTAGACTGGAACTCACCATGAACCGGAATACAGGTTGGGTGAATTTGAGCCATACAAGGATTCGCAAATAACGCTCCTTTACGATAAGCCACCATCGCAGCCGACCCATTACTGGTCATTGCGTTCGTTGACAAGAAGAATGCGCGAGCATATCCTCCGGTTGCCAACACAACCGCGTGAGCTGCAAAACGCTCCAATTCACCGGTCACTAGGTTACGGGCAATAATACCACGAGCACGACCATCTACAATCACCAGATTCACCATCTCGTAGCGTGTGTAAAGATCCACTTTACCTTTTCCTACCTGACGGCTGAGTGCCGAATAAGCACCTAGCAATAGTTGTTGACCCGTTTGACCGCGGGCATAAAACGTACGGGATACTTGCGCACCACCGAACGAACGGTTGTCTAGCAAGCCACCATATTCACGAGCAAAAGGAACACCTTGAGCTACGCATTGGTCGATAATACTATTGGATACTTCAGCCAGGCGATACACGTTTGCTTCACGCGCACGGTAGTCACCCCCTTTAATCGTATCATAAAACAAACGATAAACAGAGTCGCCATCGTTTGGATAGTTTTTAGCTGCATTGATACCTCCTTGCGCAGCAATCGAGTGTGCACGACGAGGTGAGTCTTGGATACAAAAGTTTTGCACATTGAATCCCATTTCAGCTAATGAAGCGGCAGCTGATGCACCGCCCAGTCCGGTTCCCACCACAATCACATCCAGACGACGCTTATTGGCCGGGTTCACCAGTTTCTGATTATTTTTATAATTGGTCCACTTATCAGCCAACGGCCCTTGTGGTATTTTTGCATTTAAAACAGTCATAATGTTCGATTTCTTTTTTTGATTACACGCTCATAAATTAACCTCAAAAGCTCTGCAGATAGAATGTGAGAGTCACAAATGCAAAACCAAGAAGGATAACGGTAGCAACAATATTACCAATCGTTTTCCAACGGTTATACCAAACCGTGTTGTTCCAACCGATGGTTTGGAAAGCACTCCAAATACCGTGGGTTAGATGGAACCATAAGGCTACATACCAAATCAGGTATAATGCAACCACCCAGCCTTTGCTAAAGTAGTATTTGATAAAGGCAGCTCCATCTTGTGAAGAAACCATCATCGAACCTAAAGCCACTTCATGATGACCCATCAATTCGGCAAACATCATCTTATACCAGAATTGAGCAAAGTGCAAAAGCATGAATAAGATAACAACTACGCCTATCACAAACATGTTTTGAGAGGCCCAACTCACCCCTTTAGGTCGAGTGTTGACAGCATAACGGTCATTACCGCGTGCTTTACGGTTTTGCAGGGTCAATAGCGCCGCATACAGGAAGTGAATTCCAATAAGCCCCGCTAATGCAATGGTTCCTGCTACTGCATACCAATTGGCTCCTAACAAGGAACAAATCCAATTATATGCTTCTTCCGAAAACACCGCCGTCACATTCATGGCTAGGTGAAAAAGTAAGAACAGTACGAGACAGATACCTGATATACTCATTATCAGCTTCTTCCCGATAGAAGAATTAAGTAACCACATAAGATAATAATTTAAGTTTATTTATTATATATGAAATTCCAGCAATGTGACTTAAAAAACGACTGTAAAGATAGATTTAATCTTTCTATGAAGCAAGTGAGAATATCAATAATTATCAGAACACCCCGTTTCTATTCCCCTATTTACCTATATCAGGCGTATTTTGGCGCATAAATGGACAATTCGCTGACATAAAGCTTTACAGCT
>CAZSWS010000132.1:0-3804 GCA_964610765.1 uncultured Parabacteroides sp. | reverse complement strand
CTTTGTTTTATAATATTTATAAATTATTCACAAAGATGTATGTTTCTAAGAGAAAGCAAAGGAAAACTTCTGTCTTTTTTGTTTAGATAATATGTTTATATCATCTCTTTAGAAGAATAGCAATTAACTGCTATGCAATTCGATCTATTTATGATTGTAAAACAGTGAAACATAATGTGTTTGTCCTTGGATAGCTGCAATGTGCAATATGGGTTTGATTGTACATGCAAAAGCCCCGACTTTCACAAGCCGGGGCTTTCTCCTTGGAATTTAGCTCCATAGGGTATCTATAAATATTGTAAAGTAAATTAGGTTTCCTTGCTAGATCATGGGTGCATTCGCTTATTTATTTTGTTTCTTCTCAATTTTTAATTCAGCTATTTTCATGGTGCGATTGCTTGCTCCCAAAATTCCGGTGCCATTGTGTACATTGCTGAAAATCTTTTTTGGCTCTGACAGGCCAAAGTCAGCCATGTTTTGCTCTATTCGCTCATCCATAAGAAATAATAAAGCACTTAAATATTGATAATAGGGCTTAGACAATTCATACAGATACACCTCTCTGGACAAAATGCCGTCTTCTAATTCTTTTCCCCACGCGGATGTATAGTCAGGCATATAATTCTCCTTAACCTTCAATGTGTATCTTTTCCCATTGATAGTCTCATCTGAAAAGGTTCTTCCTCCACGACCTTCCAGAAACTTTCCTTCAAAGGAACCTCCAAAGATAGACTCTTGCCCTATAAATACAGGGTCACTCGAATAATCCAACGGATAGGTTTCTAAACCTAAAAGAGAAAATTCATCCAGGTTCTTACTTTCAATGCGTAAAAAATAATAGTTTTCTTCTTCTGGCCGATCTTCGAAGGTAATCTCGTACGTTAACTCTCCGGTTAGTGTATTTATCAATGTGTCTCCTATGATTAGGATATTTCCATTATCATAGAGACGATATTTCAGTTTGATATCCAAAATATCTGTTTTATTGGGGACCTTATCTTCTGCCCAAGCATCGCCGATTTCTGTTGTGGCAGTAACTTTTACTACGTCTCCGGCTTGGGGGATTATTGTTGATACATAAATTCCTTTTGCATTCAACGATCCTTCACTGGTGATATCTTTCCACTGCATTTGTTCTGTGAACTTTCCGTTGATGAAAAGTTTTACATCGGCATTCGGTAAAGAAACGTTGGGATTTTTCTCTGTAAAGTACCAAGTTCGGCTTACGCTGACCATCACTACAGAATCAGGAGAAACGGCGCAGTTAAGTACAACTCTTGGTCCCTTCATGTGCTTTTCTAAATCAATATCTGTATAGCAGCTATGTAAAAGGACGATCAGAGTAGTAATAAACAGTATATAAGCAGCTTGTTTTGCATTCATAATTTTAAAATTTATACGTGTATGATACAGAAGGAATAATAGGAAGCAACCCCAATGTTTGGAAATTGTTATTCCATTCTATCTCTGTAGGCGAAAAGCCGGAATAAGAACTATACATAGCATCTTTGGTTACAGCAATGGGATTCATGCGAGAGTAGACATTGTAAATACTTACATTCCAGATGCCCATTCGTCCGTTTTTCTTCGGGCGAAAAATATTGATTCCTACATCTAAGCGATGATAAGCCGGAAGGCGCACATTGTTTCTTCGTTCATAGTAGTTTATGCCCGGGTAAGACGTAGTGAAAAAGGGGTTGGTAGGTGCCAAGGCCGGTGGAATTCCTGCGGTATGCATATCTTGATAATTTTCAATAGCAACTGTCATCCTATTTCCTGTCATATAAGTCCAGCCGACATTCAGCTCTACCTTATCGCTTATTTTATAATTAGCAAGTATGTTGATTTTATGTCGATTGTCAAACTTGGCGGGGAAGGTTTTGCCTCCATCTATTTCGTCAAACTTTCGATTAGCCCACATCAAACCGTAGCCGATATGTCCGGTAATTCTTCCGGTTTCTTTCCGAACAATAAAATCTAAACCATACCCCGTGCCTTTGCCCGATGTAAGCTTGTTTTCCCAATGCGTGGTCGATGGTAGATAGTTATATCCTTCTTTATAGTCGAGCAAATAATTCATCCATTTGTAATACCCTTCCAAAGAAAAGGAGTATTGGTTGTTCAGGTTATAGTAGAGTCCGGCAGATAGTTGGTCACTGAGCATCGGTTTTTGCATCTTCAAAACCGGTATCCAATAATCGGTGGGTAAGCTCATATAACTTTCACTTACTTGCTGAACATACTGCCTCATGCGTGAATAAGAGGCTTTGACGCTCATGATTGGCGACAACAACAAGCGCATGGATAGGCGAGGCTCAAAAGAGAGAAAAGATTCTTTACGTATCTGATAATAGCTTGTACGTATGCCGGCATTCAAGCTAAAGAAAGAGTTTACATTCCAATCATCTTCTATATAAACGCCTATTTCATCGGCGGAAAGCACCTCCTTGCCACTTCCTACAATCGCTTCTTCTTCCTGTTTTAAAGATACGGTTTTAGACGATTCCGGACGATATCGGTGATGGGTGTAGTCTGCTCCAAAACGCACAGTGTGCGATGAGGCAGGTGACCAGTTGAAGTCAGCCCGTACACGATAATCTTCCAGCCCATTCTCATGGGTGTTTTCTATGGATGTGTTTTCAATTGTTTTCTCTTCCTTGTCTTCTTGTCTTTCATAAACCAGACGCTTCAAATCAGATGCATAGTGAGTGTATGATGCACTGAAATTTCCGGAAAGGACATCGCTAAAACTATATACCCAGTGGGGTGAAACCAATAGATTGCCCCATTGCAAGCGGCTCAGATCGCCCCCTTTGAACCATCCACTGTCGTTATCTTCATTGATGTCTTTTCCAAACTTCAAATAATCATCTCCCCAGTAAAAATTCAAATAGGCATGACTGCGAGAATTGAAAATATGCTTTAGCTTTACGTTTACATCCATAAAGGCATACCGCATGGTCGTTTCTTTTCGTTTTTTACCTGAATTGATAATAGCGAAAGCGGGTACTGAAATTGCTTCAAACCAAGATCGCCGAACCGAGGCATTAAAAGATGTTTTGTTTTTTACTATAGGACCTTCCACTTGTAGGCTTCCGGAGGTAAGCCCCAACATGGCTGTGCCATGAAACGCTTGCATATCGCCGTCTTTTGTTTGTACATTGACTACACTCGATAGGCGACCGCCATATCGGGCCGGGAAAGCCGATTTGTAAAAGTCAACATGGTCTATCATCTCAGTATTGAATGTGGAAAATAAGCCTCCGAAGTGATTGATTTGATAGAGGGGATTGCCGTCAAGCATGTATAAGTTTTCATCGCCATTTCCTCCACGAACATACATGCCGGCTAAACTTTCTATACCACCCACCACACCGGGTTGAGTCTGCAATGCCTTGATTACATCCGCTTCACCAAAAATTACCGGAATGTTTTTTATAGTTGTCTTATCCATAGGCACAAAACCCATACCGCTGGAGCGTATCAATTGGTCCGGAGAATAGCTGCTTGTGACGAAAACTTCCTTCAGAGAATAGCTGTTAGGGTCTAAAACGACTGATAGTGTAAGTGTTTTTGTGGGATCAAACGATTGGTTGCTAACAACAATTGGCTTATAGCCTAAGGTGCTTACTTTAATATCCAGTGTGCCGATGGGGACATTCTTAATCGTGAAATACCCTAAACTATCCGTAATGCCACCTTTCGATGGGTCGGTCAGTAAAGAGATGGTCGTGTATTCTATTGGTCTATTTGTATGCTTCTCTAGCACCCTTCCCGATAAAGTTCTTCGTTCTTTCTTGGGAG
>CAZSWS010000131.1:0-3809 GCA_964610765.1 uncultured Parabacteroides sp. | reverse complement strand
GTTTGGCAAAAGTGCCAGTTCAGTGCTCCGCTGACACATTTGCGGTTAATCAGAGTTTGGTTCTCCGCATCAACATTTGTGGTAAAATCGACACCTTCGCCAAGCGCCCAACCGTTATCGGTCATGCTATGAAGACAGTGCAACTCATAACCGACAGTGTTTAAATCAAGAGAAAACAAAATGGACATAGAAAAACTAAAAAATACGATTCAAGACTGCAACCTAAATTTCTTAATTGGTTCGGGTTTGTCTGTTCCATATTTTTCAACTTTAGGAAACATTGAATTGCTCCTAACAGAATTGAATGAAAATACAACACTCACTGTTGAGGAGAAAGAAATAATTAGAGTTTCAATCCTTGGGAAATATTATGACTCAGTAATATCTCAAAACCCGACAATAGTTGATGATACTAAAGTAACTGCTGACAAAACATTGGTAATGGATAACTATAAAGAGTTTTTAGTTCTTCTAAACACCATTGTTTTAAAACGAAAAAGCTCAATCCTCAATAAGCAAGTGAATCTATTTACTACCAACATTGATGTGTTCATTGAAAAGGCATTAGAGGTTACTCAACTTGAATACAATGATGGATTTTATGGAAGGTTCAATCCTGTTTTCAGTTTAACAAACTTCAAAAAATCTCTTTTCAAAAAAAGTTTGCACTATGACAACACTTCTGAAATTCCTGTTTTCAATTTGCTAAAAGTTCACGGCTCATTGACATGGAAATCTGAAAACGGAAAGATTGTTTATTCGGAGTTAAAGGAAATAGAAGAAATAAAATTCCAGTGGGACGCTGTAAAAACCAAAGTCATTGACTTTACAACATCGGATAAACTTGACCACTTTATCACTGAAGTTGCCACCATGACACATGACAACACATTTAATGACTTTCTTGTAGCTTATGATAAACTTGCTGTAGTAAATCCAACCAAAGAAAAATTTCAAGACACAATTTTAAATTTACACTACTACGAGTTACTTCGGGTTTTATCTAACGAATTGGAAAAAGAAAATACCATCTTGTTTATTTTGGGATTTTCATTAGCAGACGAACATATCAGAGAAATTATTTTACGAGCTGCTAATTCAAATCCAACTTTAGCAATAAAAGTTTTTGCATACGACAGTTCAGCAAAAGCAGTAATTGAAGGAAATGTCAAAAAAGGCAATACAACAATTCGCTACAACAATATTGATTTTATTGAGCCAGAGGCTCCAGACAACTACGATTTTAAAACTATCAATGCAAATATTTTCAAAGCAGTATTGAACAAAATTGACTAAACTCAAATGGAAGAAGTAATAATAAAAGATTCAATCTTTCGTATCGGAAGTGTTACTTCTGTTGACGGTAGAGCCATTCGTGTTTCCGTTGACAAAGCGAAAAATAGTTCGCATCTTCTTTTCAAGGGCGACCTTATCAAAAATGTTTCTGTTGGTAGCTACATTAAAATTATCAAAGGATTCACAAAAATCATTGGTAAAGTAGAAGGAGAATACACGATTGAAGATAAGGTTTATTCCAACAAAGAATATTCAAGCGACAAAGAAAAAATTAGTAGAACGCTCAACATAAGTTTGCTTGGATTCTTCAATAAAAAAGAATTTGAACGAGGCATAAAAGAAATGCCTCTGATTGACAATGAGTGTTACCTATTAGATAGAGAGGAGTTCAATAGTGTTCATGACTTTATCAGGAAAGAAGATGAACCATTGACTATTGGAACTCTAACTCTTGAAAAGGGTCAAGAAATACAAGTTGGTATTGATAGTTTGTTTGCAAGCCACATTGGAATATTTGGCAACACAGGAAGCGGTAAATCCTACACATTGGCTAAAATCTATTACGAGTTGTTCAAGAAATATAAAGACCAACCGAACTTTCAGTCTAACGCGAAATTTTTCCTCTTAGATTTCAACGGTGAGTATGTAAATGAAACCGACAACATAATTGTAGAGAAGGAATTCAAACAGATTTACAAGCTATCTACAAAAGCCTATGGAGATAAATTTCCAGTAAGCACAGAAACTCTTTATGAACCATCCTTTTGGGCTGTTGTTTTAGAAGCAACGGAAAAAACACAAACTCCTTTTATTAGACGAGCAATATCTAATTCATGGTTAGCCGAAAGGCTTAATAGCAATGACACTATAATTAGTTTAATAAAGTCAAAGTTACTTTTAGCAATTGATAAAAATGATAAAGAGCTGGGTTCAAAAATTGTAATTGAATTCCTTTCTGACATTGAAAATTGTTTGCCCGTAAATAATCTTTCCGAAATCATTGACAAACTAAGGGAAAATTTGCAATACTGGAATCAAGGGAACGAGTTTGTTTACATTATTGAGCCAGGGAATTGGAAATTCAAAGACGACATGAAGCAATATGTTTCCAATGATATTGACACTTTAGAAATTGTCAATATTGCATTCAACTCTCTTGACAAGCTAAAATTGCAAATCGTTTTTCAATATTATGATGATATAATTAAAGGACATGCTAACAGAGAGCATTTATCCCCCTTAATTAAAAGGATGGAGAAGCGCTTTGAGGACATAAGAAAGGTAATTGAGATAAATGACAACATTAATAATCAAAAAAACTTCACAATTGTTTCACTGAAAGATGTCAATATTCACATGCGTAAAATTCTCCCCTTACTTTTATGCAAACAGCTTTATGACGAACAAAAAGAAAAAAATAACGAGACATCCTATTTGAATATAATCGTTGACGAAGCACACAATATTTTGTCAAGAGATTCTAATAGAGAAAGTGAACAGTGGAAAGATTATCGCTTAGAAACATTTGAGGAAATAATAAAGGAGGGAAGGAAGTTCGGAGTGTTTTTGACCATTGCAAGTCAAAGACCGTCTGACATTTCTTCAACAATCATTTCTCAATTGCATAATTACTTTTTGCATAGACTCATAAACAACAACGACATTTTAGCCGTTGAGAAAACAATCTCATACTTAGACAAATTATCGTTTGAGTATTTACCCATTTTACCAACAGGCACTTGCATACTTGCTGGTTTGACAGCACAAGTTCCAGTTGTTATTGACATTGGTAAAATTGAAGATGAACATGAGCCAAACAACAAGACAAGAAGCCTAATTAAAAACTGGAAATGAGACTGATAACAGAAAAAGCACGAACCGATAACATCACCTACAAGAAATTGGCGGTTCAGTGGTTAAATGAAGTTTTGTGCTTCGTATCAAGTTTTGTAGTGGCAGACAGTTTAGTGCTTCGAGATCGCCAGCTTCTTGTAGCTGCAAAACGTAAAAAAACAAAAAATTCAAAATTAAATCAATCAATTAAAATAAAACACGCATTAAAACAGGTTTAAATAAAATCGGAAATAAAAGACTCGAGGTAAGTAATTTAATAATGCACTAGTGTAATCTGTCTGACGATAGGACGACAACATCAATATAATAATCCGACACAACACATCATCATGTGCTATATCGGATAAAAATTAATTTTTATAGCCAAATAGAGTTTTACTGTGCTAAAATCTACATTTTCACTCCCTTTCTTTTCTTAGGAGATTCTGATTCATTGTTTGCTTTAGTTTCTTTTTTCTGCTGCTTTTCAGATTGAGTTTCCGTAGGATTTGATTGACCTTTCTTTAAAGGAATCTCAACTTTTTTTGTTGCTTCATTCGTCTTACCTTCAGAATTCACAGCTACCTGTGTTTTATGCTCATTGGCAGGAGTAACTTCTTTAGCCTTTGCTTTCGCCTTATCAGGATTGAATCTAAAAAAATCGAGTTTATTTTCTTCTG
>CAZSWS010000130.1:0-3894 GCA_964610765.1 uncultured Parabacteroides sp. | reverse complement strand
ATTTGACAAACAAAATGGAATGTCGTAACTTAGTATTCGAAAATTAAATGTAGATATGACGACAATATTAAATATACAGTACGCTATCAATCTGATAGTGACTTTTTCCGGAGAAAAATCAATCTGTGAAGAAGGAAAAAGCCCCCCTTGATATTTTACCGAAAACGAATAAGTTGTTACGGATACAGCTTGTTCGGGCTCTTCACATCCGTATGGTTTATGCTCCTTAGTTTATACGGCACTGTCCTAAACATTATACAGACGATCATGATTCGTTAAATTGCTGCGAAATCGTCACCCCAAAAAGGGCTGTAGTCACTGTAAAGTGATTGCAGCCCTTCTTTTTTAGGCCGTAAAAGTAGGTTTTTCGGTCTAAAATGAATACTGTCATTTTCAAAAATGTCAGTATTGACTTACTAAAAAGGGTATAGAGACTTTATAAAAAGGGTATAGGCTTTTCAAAAACGGTCAAAAGTCGCTAAAAAATCACCCAAAAGACCTTTTTTTCTCTCACGGGGTGCTTTTTGCACGCTCTCCTTCTGTTAATAATATGTAATTATATTTAAATATGCCGCGTTTCAGCTAGAACTTTCATGCTTTCTGTATGTGTTAATTTTTCGGGATTAATCATTCTTTACGTCTGCTTTTGTTCAACTTAAGCGCATTTTTCTTAGGTGTACTAAAGTAGAAAGATTTTATTTGAAAAATATATTCTTGGTATGTTAGAAGAGAAATTCTAGAGTGATAGATATTGATGATAGGCTGATAGATAATTAATATCTATCGATAGATTGTTTTTTTTAATATTTGCGTATATTTAAATCAAATTATATAAACTTGATAGTAAATTATGATTTTTTAAATCAAAACCAATTGTAAATGAAGAAATCAAGCAATTTTGTTTCAAAAGCTTTTTGGTTTTATGTAGATGGGTTTAGAAATATGACATCTCTAGGTAAGACCTTGTGGGCTATCATATTGATAAAGCTATTTATCATGTTTGTTATATTGAAGATTTTTTTCTTTCCTCGTTATCTGGGGCAATTTGATACGAAAGAAGAAAAACAAGAATATGTTTCTGATGAGTTAATTAAAAGAGCGATAAACCCTTAGAAAAAAAAGACATTTATGATTGAGAGTATTGATTCGTTACTAGTTGATTGGTCGAGAGCACAATTTGCCCTGACCGCAATCTATCACTGGCTGTTTGTTCCGTTAACCTTAGGACTAGGAGTGATTATGGCTGTGATGGAAACCCTTTATTACAAAACAGGGGATGAATTTTGGAAAAGCACAGCTAAATTTTGGATGAAGCTGTTCGGTATCAACTTTGCAATTGGAGTGGCCACCGGATTGATTTTGGAATTTCAGTTTGGAACTAACTGGTCTAACTACAGTTGGTTTGTGGGTGATATTTTTGGTGCTCCATTAGCTATTGAAGGTATCTTAGCCTTCTTTATGGAAGCCACCTTTATTGCCATTATGTATTTTGGTTGGAATAAGGTAAGTAAGAAAATGCACTTGGCAGCCACTTGGTTGACCACAATAGGTGCAACTTTATCTGCCCTATGGATTTTGATTGCTAATGCATGGATGCAACATCCGGTTGGAATGGAATTTAATCCGGAAACATTCCGCAATGAGATGGTTGATTTTTGGGCAGTGGCATTATCTCCTGTAGCTATTAACAAATTCTTCCATACGGTTCTATCCGGTTGGATTTTAGGTGGAGTTTTTGTAGTAGGTGTAAGCAGTTGGTTCTTACTAAAGAAAAGAGAAATCCGCTTTGCTTTATCCAGCATTAAAATTGGAGCTATATTTGGGCTAATAGCCTCATTGCTTTGCTTATGGACAGGTGATGGATCGGCTTATGAAGTAGCACAAAAGCAGCCAATGAAGTTGGCAGCCATGGAAGGACTTTATGAAGGAGGAACTAATCAGGGTCTTGTCGCAATAGGTGTATTAAATCCTGCTAAAAAAGCACATAACGATGGTGTAGAACCATTTATTTTTAATTGGCAAATTCCCGGAATGTTATCCTTGTTGGCAGAGCGTTCGTTTGATGGATATGTCCCGGGTATTAATCAGCTGATTAATGGAGGATATACCCTGAAAGATGGCACAACCGCTTTATCTGCAGAAGAGAAAATAGTGAGAGGTAAAACCGCACTACAAGCATTAGCTGACTTTAAGAAAGCAAAAGAAGCAAACGATGAAACTGCTATGCAGCAACATCGTAAAATATTGGATGATAATTTTGATCATTTTGGCTATGCGTACATCAAGAATCCTGCAGAGCTCATACCTAATATCCCTTTAACCTTCTATGCATTCCGCATCATGGTTATATTAGGTGGCTATTTTATTCTATTCTTTATTATAGCCTTGGTTTATGGTAAGAAAAATAAGTTTGAAAACACTCCTTGGTTGCAGTGGGTTTCATTATGGACCATACCATTAGCATATATTGCCGGACAAGCAGGTTGGGTAGTAGCTGAATTAGGAAGACAGCCTTGGGCTATTCAGGATATAATGCCAGTTGGAGCAGCAATTTCTAAATTGGACACATCGTCTGTTCAGATAACATTCTTTGTGTTCCTTATCTTGTTTACCATTCTTTTAATTGCGGAAATTGGCATTATGGTGAAAGCTATCAAAAAAGGGCCAATGATTACACAAACTGAAAATAATAAATAAGCCTTATGGATACAACATATATATTTTTACAGCATTATTGGTGGTTGATAATTTCCCTGCTGGGAGCCCTGTTAGTTTTCCTTTTGTTTGTTCAAGGCGGACAATCTTTATTGTTCACGATTGGTAAAACAGAACTGCAACAAAAGATGTTAGTAAACTCAACAGGAAGGAAGTGGCATTTTACGTTTACTACTTTAGTAACCTTTGGAGGTGCTTTCTTTGCTTCGTTCCCTTTATTCTATTCAACCAGTTTTAGTGGAGCCTACTGGGTATGGTATTTGATACTTCTTTGTTTTGTTATTCAGGCGGTTTCCTACGAGTTTCAAGCTGCAAAGGGAAATCTGTTAGGGAAGAAAGTATATCAGATATTTTTGATTATTAATGGGGTGGTAGGTCCCATCTTATTAGGAACTGCCGTAGGGACGTTTTTCCATGGAGCAGAATTTATTGTAGCGAAAGAGCAATTGACAGATATCGCTATGCCGGTTATCTCTAAATGGGCGAACCCATTGCACGGTTTAGAAGCTGCTTTTGTTATATGGAACCTGTTTTTAGGATTAGCTGTATTCTTCCTTTCAAGGGTGATTGCACTCCTTTACTTTATTAATAATATAAATAATGATGTATTGGAAGCTCGTTGTCGCAAGCAATTGCTACCGGAAGCTGTTTTGTTTTTAGTATTCTTCCTTACATTCTTTGTTCATTTATTGCTCACAGAAGGATTTGCTTTGAATCCCGACACAGGAGAAATATTTATGCAATCCAATAAGTACTTGCAGAACTTCTTACAAATGCCTATTGTTTTAGTTGTGTTCTTGATAGGAGTTCTAGCGCTGTTGTTTGGTATTTATCAAGGATTATTGACCAAATCGAAAAAAGGTATTTGGTTTGCCGGTGCCGGTTCGGTTTTAGCAGTATTAGGTTTACTCTTGGTTGCAGGTTGGAACAATACAGCTTATTACCCTTCAGTAGCTGATTTGCAAAGCTCTTTGACTATATTCAATAGTTCGTCCAGCAAGTTTACTTTAACAGTAATGGCTTATGTTACGATACTCATTCCTTTTGTATTGGCATATATCTATTATGCGTGGAGAGCATTGGACCTACACAAGATTAATGAAGAAGAAATGAAAGATGAAGAGAATAACTCTTATTAATATTCATCTACATGTATAATTAAAGAAAAAGCAGCAAAAA
>CAZSWS010000129.1:0-3959 GCA_964610765.1 uncultured Parabacteroides sp. | reverse complement strand
GCGGTTGTTTTACTTTTTATATTCATACCGCAAAGGTAAAACATTATGGGTGATCTGTTATAAATTGCAGGAGTCTTATAAAAATACAGAAAATGGGGTGAGAATATTTTATCTCCCTAATCTCTGCTTATCTTTGTGTTAAAATCTCAAACAAGAGAAAGCTGTATATCAAACCATTAAATTGATTATGGAGAAAATAAAGAATATCATTTTTGACTTCGGAGGCGTACTCGTCGAGTGGAACCCCCGCTACCTTTATCGCACCTATTTTACTGATGAGAAAGAAATGGAATATTTCTTAGCGAATATATGCAATCAAGCATGGAACGAAGAGCAAGACAGAGGGCGTACATTTGCAGAGGGCGTATCTCTCTTGCAATCCCAATATCCTGACTATCATGAAGCCATACAATTATATAAAGATAGATGGGGAGAAATGTTGAAAGGCGAAATAGCAGAAGGAGTCCAATTATTAAAAGAACTCAACGAACAAGATTTTCCCCTCTACGGGCTCACCAATTGGGCGGCAGAAAATATCCAAATTGCCTACGATAGACATGATTTTTTCCGGCTCTTTGAGGGCATTGTGGTTTCGGGTGAGGAAAAGCTGATTAAACCTGACAAGCGACTGTTTCAGATACTGCTTGACCGCTATCAACTTCGCCCGGAAGAATCGGTCTTTATTGATGATAGCTTAGCCAATGTGCATGCCGCCAATGAGATGGGATTTAAGGGCATACATTTTGGTCAAATCGAAAACGTAAGAGCTCAGTTATCCATATTGCTGACATAATCCTCACCTTATGAATTTTGATTTAGAAGAAAAGCTCTTCACACTGGTAGAAGAGGGAAAGCTCAATGAAGCTATTCAGCTGGCAGAGAAAGAGCTGAAAGAAGTTCCGAATACTGACTTTCACCAGGTTATAGGCAAAGACCTGAAACATCTAGCAGCCGATTTAAAAGAATACATCAAAGAGTTTGAGCAATCAACAACCGCTGTATTAAAGAAAAAACAAGGGTTTATAAAATCTTTGCTCTCCCCTAAAAAAAACATAAAACCGGCTGCCTATTATTGTGAGATGAATGGGTTTACTATCAATTATGACAGATGGTTTCTTGACCTGTTCGCCTATGAATCTTATGGGAAACATGATTTAGATGATTGGGATTGGCTAGCAGATTTTTATGACTCAACCCATGAAAGTCTCACTATTACAGGATTTGAAGCGATTCAAAAGGCATACCAAAAGGCAGCAGAGAATGATCGATTAAAAGAGCCGATTGTTCGTCAGGCTTATGATATTTGTGAGCTACTTGTTATTTTACGCTTACAAGAACTCTTCCAAAAAGTATATCTGGAGAATAATTGGACAAAGACACCCATGTTTGTCACTGCCCATGATTACGAGCTAATCTATCAAGCAAACTAAACTTTATCTTTACCACCTCAAACAAACATTATTTTAAGCCATGGAACAAGCATTTATTACCCTGAATAAAGATAATATTGAGCAAGAACATATTTGTTGTGCTTTTAGCTCTAAACAAGCCCAAGCAGCACCCACGCCGGCTACCATATTTAGTTTGTTCTATAACGGTAAGTTCATCACCACCGACATAAGCGTTTGCTTAGAAAAACGATTCGACAAGTTATTTGGGCGGTAACTTCACACATTATCTAACTCTTCCAGCAAAGCCCTGCGATTTTTATAAGTTGTGCGCAGGGTTTCAATCAGCTGATCAACCGTTTTGCTTCCTCCCAGTTTTTTCATGCGTCGCATATATCGACACACTTCTATATAATACTTACGACCCATAAACTGCTCCATATATAAAAGAATCTGCTCTGCATAAAGTGCCACCAGTTCATCCGCATACGAATTAGCTAAATACTTTTCAGCTACTTCCAGATTCCTAAAGTTGACATTATTTTGCAGTAAGGTGAAATATTTATCCCACATTTTTTCCCAGATATACACCGAGCTTATTTTATCATAATCGAACCATTGTTTTTCTGCATACAAATCAGCTATCAGTTTTTTCAAATAATCCTTCCACAAACCAGCAGGAACCGTTTTTTTCAGCAGCTTATAATCATTCGCCATCTCATAGCCATTGAGCACAAAGTAATAAGCAAGAGGTATGATATTTTCTTTATCGCCCATCAGTTGATATATTTGCAGCTGAAAGCGCATCCATTGTTTACCGTTTCTCCCCTTACCATCTACAAGCAATCCTTCATTTGCGAATTGAAGAGCCTGCGAATAGTCTTTCACTTTAATCGCCTGTTCGATAAGCTTTTCACGAAAGTCAGCATTCGATATGTTTTCTTTTAAATATGTTATTACTGCATCCGCATCTTCTGTTTTCTCTTTGAGCTCCAGTATCAGCTCTTGCGCTTTCCTATATTCACTATCCCAAGAATCCCCGGTAGGTTTCACTTTGCTTAATAGGGCAAGAATTTGTGCTTTTTCGTCCGCAGTCTTAATCATATCTATGGCATAAGAAATAAAGGTGGAGTCCCATCCCCATCCTTTCAGATTTTCTTGCTTAGATGTTTTAAGCAACAAATCGAAAAGCTCACCACGCAGTGGTTCATCCTTCACTATCTCTATGATTTTTTCTAACAGTTCAAACGCCTCGTACATACACCCCCCAATGTATCCGTTACTATCATCGGCATAACTTAAAATAGCAGGTAATGTTTCTATCGCAGCAAAAACAATAGGAAGAGCTCTTTTTGGATCATCTTCATTAATTGCACCTTGAGCCTGCTCCAGTATCTCTAATACAGCTTGCGAAAAATGCTTGGAATGAGAATAATCAATCATCCCGTACCGATTCGAATACACTTCAGCAAAGTTGATAATCTGATCTACATACGCTTCTTTTGAAAGTGGTGATACTAAGCATGCATACTTAACCAACAGACGACTCCTGAACTCTTTATTCGTTTTACAAGTATCCCGAATAAATTCCTTCAACTCACTTTCAGGTATCACATCCAGCAATTCATCAATCTGCTGAACAATCGATTTCTTTTTGGGTTGCTTACCTGACGCAGACGCTTTCTTTTTAGTAACAGGAATATCCATTACTTCCAGTTCATCTTGCTGCAAATAAAAAAGAGCAGCAACAACATGCTTGCACACAGGTCCCATATCATACGGACAAGTGCATACATAGTCATCAACCATTCCTTCTTTAACTGTCAGATTGACGGTATAGTTCTCTGTACCTTTTACGATGGCTTCATATTCATTCCGTTCCAATTCAACCACATCTACCACACGACCTCTTTTAAAATATTGAAACCCACGGGTCAGTATCGTTTCATTAATTTTTTGTTCAAAAGTATCTAATGATATTTTCATGCCATTTTCTTTTAACTAATTAAATATTGACGAGTAAATTCTTGGGATTAAAGCGCTATATAAGACTCCACTTTAAGTCAGCTGTTTGAATAAAAGATTCAATCAATTTCCGAAAACACTCTTCACAAAACACAATGCTCTCAAACATACAACAATTGATAATAATAAATTAGTTTTTTTCAAACGTTTTAAAAAATAATCTTCATACCTTTACTCATTCTCAATAAGATACAAAAAAAAGACACAACTTTCCAAAACAAGATTCAACCATGGATAGCCCAAAAGAAACAAAAAGAAAAGTACTTACCGCCATGGCTGTTATCTTAATCACAGGCACTATACTTATCAAGTTTTTCATCATCCCTGTAGGCATTACGCTATGCGCAATTATAGGATTGTGGTATGGAGTTAAGTACAAAGATAAAGTATTTGTCAGATGGTCTTCCGTAGGATTAATCATTGGCACCGGACTCATCATCTATACCCTCTGCCTAATCAGCTCAATGTAAAGACCTTGAGACACTATTCATTCTCACACCTCTCCGGGAGAGGAAGCCACGAATAAAAAAACAAACAGTTTCAAAT
>CAZSWS010000128.1:0-3996 GCA_964610765.1 uncultured Parabacteroides sp. | reverse complement strand
TAACATCACAGATTTTTTATTCTCATGGTTTTGAGTGATTTAACAAAAAATCATGTGTCGTTTCATATACAAAAGATGATTTAATTTGTTCTCTATGATGAATTTCTTTTAAAAACAGAGAAACTACTTATCTTTACAAAGATAAAAAAATGAGCGTAAATGGCGAGAAAAAGACATTATGTGGTATGGAAAGGGCATAAACCCGGAGTTTATGACGATTGGAATGTGGCAAAAGAACAGGTTGAGGGTTATAAAGGTCCACTATATAAGGCTTTTGATTCGAATGAGGAGGCTGTTGCTGCTTTTGCAAAAGGGTCTTCGGCTTATTTAAGTCCTAAGAAACCTGTTGAAACAAAATTGCTAAAAACTCAAACCGTTCCTATCCGAAATAGCATTGCTGTTGATGCGGCATGTAGTGGAAATCCCGGTGATATGGAATATCGAGGTGTTTTTGTTGGGAATAGTCAGGAACTGTTTCATATCGGACCATTAAAGCAAGGAACTAATAACGTAGGCGAATTTCTGGCTTTAGTACATGGTTTAGCCTTTTTAAAACAACAAAAATCCTCCTTGCCAATTTACTCAGATAGTAGAAATGCGATTCTTTGGGTGAAGGCTAAAAAGAGTAAAACAAAATTAGAGCCTACCGAAGCAAATGAGAAAATCTTTGAACTAATTGCCAGAGCTGAAAATTGGTTGCAAAATAATACATACGAAACTCTTATATATAAGTGGGATACTAAAAACTGGGGAGAGATTCCCGCAGATTTTGGTCGTAAATAATTAAATAATAAACAAGAGGTTACTCCTTGCTTGAGCGATATCAATTATTATCCGCTTTTATACCTAAACTCTAATCAAAACTCGTCTTTTTTGAATATTTAAAAGCCGCTTGGAGAATCTTTAATAAATACTTTAATATTCTTTGAGTGGATAGAGCATTTATCGTTATATTTGAAGCAATATATAAGTAAATTCCCATATGTTTTAGCGAAAATTCAGGGTGTTTACTTAAAACTACCAGAAAATACATTAAAAAAGTGACATTATGATTATTGGAATTCCTAAAGAAATTATGCCGGGCGAAGCTCGTGTAGCAGCTATGCCTGAGACCGTCAAAAAGTTTGTTGCTGATGGTGCAACAGTTTTAGTTGAAAAAGGAGCAGGTATAGGCTCTTTCTTTTTAGATGATGAGTATAAAGCTGCGGGTGCGCAGATTCTTGATTCAGCTAAAGAGGTTTTCGAAAAATCAGAACTGATTTTAAAGGTGAAAGAACCTTTGTTTAACGAAACCTATGGTGTTCATGAGGTTGACTTAATGCATGACAAACAGTATTTGATCACTTTTATCCATCCGGCATCACCGGTTAATCACGAAATGGTAACAAAGCTAGCTGAGAAAGGTGTTATAAGCTTGACTCTAGATGGTGTTCCCAGGATTTCACGTGCACAAAATATGGATGCATTGACATCAATGAGCACATGTGCCGGATATAAAGGCATTCTGCTAGCTGCAGATCGTTTACCTAAATTTATCCCCCCTTTATTTACTGCTGTAGGTTCTGTTAAGCCGGCAAAAGCATTAGTTATTGGTGTTGGTGTTGGTGGACTACAGGCATTGGCTACGGCTAAAAGATTAGGTGCCATCACACATGCTATTGATATTCGTCCGGCAGCTATGGAACAAGCACAAAGCTTGGGAGCTAAAGTTATTGAAACAGGAGTTCCGGCCGAATTGGCTATTGCAGCGGGAGGATACGCCAACAATCTACCTGAAGAATGGCTTGAAAAAGAACGTAATATCTTGCGGGAAGTTATAAAAGACATGGATATAGTCTTCTGTAGCGCATTAGTGCCCGGTAAGGTAGCACCTATACTTTTGACTGAAGAGATGGTTAAAGAAATGCCTAATGGTTCAGTTATTGTTGATATCTCTATCGACCAAGGTGGAAACTGCGAAGTGACACCTCCCGGAAAGACTGAAGTGAAACATGGTGTAACGATTATCGGAATTAAAAATATTCCGGGTATGCTGCCAACTAGCTCCACTTGGATGTTCTCACACAATGTATATAATCTAGCTACTTATCTTATTAAGAATGGCAAGATTGAATTAGACTTAGATGATGAAATTGTTAAGTCCATCTTGGTTACTATTGATAATAAAATAGTACATAGTGGGACCTTGGAAGCTATGAATAAGTAATTTTATCTTTAATAAATAGAGAGCCTTGCGTCATTTATCCTTGGCTCTCTTTTTTATGTCAAAACAAAAAGTTTGAATTAAATGAATCCTATTTTTTTAGTCTTAATTTTTCTTGTTTCCTCATTTATCGGATACCTGATTATCAAAAATGTACCAAGTTTGTTACACACGCCTTTAATGACAGGCATGAATGCCTTAGCAGGTATTTGTTTGTTAGGGGCTGTTGTGACTGTAGGATACTCTTATCAGGATGGCGGTTCCGGATTAATCATCGGTCAAATCTTTGGAGGAATAGGAATTGTGCTTGCAACGGTTAATGTTGTGGCTGGATTTGGTGTAACTCATCGCATGTTGAAAATGTTTAAATCGAAGAAAAAAACAACAAAGCCATGATGACATTAACTGGTTATTATATAGTATGTGGCTTGCTATCGCTTTTAGCCTTAGTAGGCATTTCTATGATGAGTAAAGTAACGACTGCTAAGACTGGAAATTTACTCTTGTCTTTTTGCTTGTTAGCAGGTTTAGTTGTTACGTTATTACATTATGGTATAGTAGAGGTTCCGACTATTTATGCCTTAGTATTAGTTGGTACAGTGATAGGAGCTTTCATCGCACGAAAGGTGCAGATGATGCAGATGCCTCAAACCGTAGCTATGTTGAATGGGCTAGGGGGACTGGCAGGGGGTATTGTTGGAGCTTTAACTTTTATCGATGTAGGGGTTAAGACATCTGCATATCCATTATTTGTGAACGTGACGGCTATTATTGCAGTAGTTGTAGGTATGGTCACCTTTGTGGGTAGCATGGTGGCGGCCGGCAAGCTTCATCGCTTATTGTCTCAAAAACCTATTATATGGAAAAATCATGAGGGGATTATAGCTCTTACCATTATTGGTTCTTTTATCGCTATAGCACTAGGCTTTTTTGTTCAGATGGACTTAGGGCTATTCAGTAATCCTTATTTTATCTTATTGATTGGTGCAGTATCCGGTTCTTTCTTCGGGCTGGCTTTTGCCGTTCGTGTGGGTGGAGCAGATATGCCCATAACCATTTCACTACTTACTTCTTTAGCCGGAATTGCTGCCGCTATTGCCGGTTTAGCTATTGGTGATCTTTTGGTTGTTTCTATTGGTGGTATTGTTGGTTCTTCCGGATTAGTATTAACTCAAATTATGTGTCGCGCCATGAATCGTAAACTCATGGTGATTTTGACCGGAAAAACCTCAACTTCAGTACAAACTTCTGCTAAGGAAAAGAAAAGCATTCAGGTCGAAGCTAAGCCTGTTGTTGTCAAGAAGAAAGAAACAGGTCTCTCCGATATCCTTCACGATACAAAGCGTGCGATTATCGTACCGGGCTATGGTATGGCATTGGCACAGGCTCAGCATCAGGTTCGTCAATTGGCAGACTTGTTAGAGTCTAAAGGTGCTGATGTTAAGTATGCTATTCATCCGGTTGCCGGTCGTATGCCCGGACACATGAACGTACTGCTTGCCGAGGCAGATGTTCCGTATGACAAGCTGTATGAGATGGATGCCATCAACGACGACTTTAAAGACACGGACTTAGTAGTTGTTATCGGTGCGAACGACGTTTTAAACCCTGCTGCCCGTGATGCGGAAGATACGCCTATCTATGGTATGCCTGTTTTGAATGTTGATCAAGCGAAGCATATCGTCATATGCAACTACGACTTAAAGCCCGGTTATGCAGGTGTTCCGAATCCTCTGTATGAGATGAAGGACAAAGTCACTCTGTTATTGGGCGATGCCAAAGAGTCGTTGAAT
>CAZSWS010000127.1:0-4007 GCA_964610765.1 uncultured Parabacteroides sp. | reverse complement strand
GGTTCATTATCGGGGTAACTTTATTTGCTTATTGCAATTGATTAGTGAATTTCTTATATCTTTGAATAATTCGGGTGGACTCATTGCTGAAATGTTTGTGTGGCAATGTTTTCTCTCGGTAGCTTGCACAACTAACTGACTAAAATCGTATGAAACGAAGCATGATTTTTTGTTAAATCACTCAAACCCATGAAAATAAAAAATCTGCGAGTTCCATACGACCTTATTGTGAAAAAATAAACATTCTCGTATGAAAAAACAATCACTTAAGCCTAAGCGCTTAATGTCATTAGATGCCCTGCGAGGCTTTGACATGTTATTTATTATGGGTTTGACCCCATTAATTGTAAATATATGCAATCTGTTCCCGGATTCAGGAGTGATGGTTGCTATATCTAAACAGATGTATCATGTGAGCTGGGATGGCTTGACTCATCATGATACGATATTCCCTCTCTTCCTTTTTATTGCAGGCATTTCTTTCCCATTTTCATTGGCTAACCAACGTGCTAAAGGTAAGAGCTCCAGAGATATTTATTTGAAAGTGCTCAAGCGGGGCATTGTGTTGGTCTTGCTAGGCTTTGTCTATAATGGTTTTTTTAAGCTTGATTTCGAAAGCATGCGTTATGCCAGTGTGTTGGGACGTATTGGCTTGGCTTGGATGTTTGCTGCACTCATGTTCATTTTTTTCAAGCCGAAGATTAACGCCGTTTTATCCGTAGTGATATTAGTAGGTTACTGGCTGTTGATGTGGCTTGTGCCGGATTCCGCAACGCCTTTTTCCTTTGAAGACAATCTAGTGGGTGTAGTCGACCGGATGCTTTTACCCGGACGGTTGAATTCAGGAACTTTCGACCCGGAAGGCATTCTAAGTACGTTGCCTGCTATTGTTACGGCCTTGCTGGGAATGTTCACCGGTATGTTGGTGAAGCTGCCGGATGAAAAAGTGGGTGGAAATAAGAAGGTATTATATATGCTGATTGCCGGTGTTGTGTTTTTGGTGGTTGGCTATGTTTGGAACTTCCATTTTCCGATTAATAAAAGTTTATGGTCCAGCTCTTTTGTTTGTGTCTTAGCCGGATACTCGTTATTGTTGTTTGCACTTTTCTATTACGTGATTGATGTAAAGGGACATGTGCGATGGACGTTTTTCTTCCGTGTGGTCGGTTTGAATTCAATTACGATTTATCTCGCCCAGCAAATCATTAATTTCAGACAAATATCCAATTTCTTTTTGGGTGGTGTAGTTCGACTAGCGCCTGAATCAGTGGGTGCTATTATCTCTTCGGTAGGCTATATCACTGTCTGCTGGCTGTTCCTGTACTTCTTGTATAAAAAGAATGTGTTTCTAAAAGTATAAGCTATAATTAAATTCACTATATTAACCAAAAACCTTAAATAATCATGATGAACAAACAAGTTTCTTTACTATTCTTAGCTGTTTTACTTTTGACAGCGTGTCAGTCTGGGGCAGATAAACAGCCACGACCTATAGCAGAACATGTAGTGATGATTGGCTTTGATGCATTAGGATCGTATGCCTATGATAAGGCTGAAATGCCTAACTTGAAGCAATTAGCTTCAGAAGGAGCCTGGACATTGGATGCACGAACCGTATTGCCTTCGTCGAGTGCTGTCAACTGGGCTTCAATGTTAATGAGCTCAAGTCCTACTATGCATGGATATACGGAGTGGGGAAGCAGAGAGCCGGAAATACCTTCTATTGCTATTAGTCAGTATGGTAAGTTCCCGACCGTTTATACGCAAATCAGAGAGCAAAAACCTGATGCTAAGACTGCTGTGATTTGTAGTTGGGAAGGGATTGTTTATTTGCTTGAAAAGCCCATTATTGATGCCGTAATATGGACGGAAGGGCAGGAAGAACAGACAGCAGCAAAAGCAGCAGAGACGATTGTTAATGAAAAGCCCATGTTTACCTTTATACATTTTGACGAGCCCGATGGAGTGGGGCATCGGGATGGACATGATTCGCCTGAATATTACGAAGAATTGAAAAAAGTAGATCAACGCTTAGGTGTTATACTGAAAGCAGTCAAAGATGCCGGAATAGAAAACAAGACGGTGGTTATGGTGGTCTCAGATCATGGAGGAATTAATAAAGGACACGGAGGAAAAACGTTGGAGGAAGTGCGTGTGCCAATTTTTATGAGAGGTCCGGGTATCAAGGTGAATCATCAAATTCAAGGTTCGGTTATTGATTACGATTACGGAACAACCATCGTGCGCATGTTAGGAGTAAAGCCACACGAGGCTTGGCGAGGTAAAGTCATTGAAGATGCATTTAAGTAATGCCATGGAATAGCAATGTGCGTCGTTTGAAATAAAAAAGACTACATGGTTTGTATTAGTTGCGTATGCATCACGATTTTACTACTTTTGTAAACAAAAAATATTATTAGTATAAACTAAATACAGCGTAAAATACTTATGGCTACAACAGCAGATTTTAGAAATGGCATGTGTCTGGATATAGACGGGAATTACTTTTTCATCGTTGAATTTTTGCATGTTAAGCCCGGAAAAGGACCGGCTTTTGTACGTACAAAACTGAAAAATGTTGAAACAGGAAGAGTAATCGACAAAACCTGGAACTCAGGTGTGAAAGTGGATGAGGTGCGTATAGAGAGACGTCCATACCAATATTTGTATACTGATGATATGGGGTATCATTTTATGCATCCTGAAACATTTGATCAAATCTCTATACCGGGAGAAAGTATTGAAGGCGTAGCCTTTTTGAAAGAAGGAGCTGTGGTTGAAGCAATGGTACATGCTGAGAGTGAAACGATACTAACTTGTGAACTGCCGGCTCATGTAACCTTAGAAGTAACCTATACAGAACCCGGCATTAAAGGAGATACAGCAACCAATGCATTGAAACCGGCTACACTTGAAACCGGTGCTGAGGTGCGGGTGCCTCTATTCATTAATACAGGCGAGAAAATAGAAATTGATACCCGCGATGGCTCTTATGTAGGACGCTCACGCGACTAAGCAAGACATACACAATGAAAATATAAGTAAGAACGGTCGTATGTGGTAAGCATATAGGCCGTTCTTTTTTTTGAATAACAACATGAACGACAAGGAAAGACTGCGCATCAAAGAATGGGCAGCAGAAGACAGGCCACGCGAGAAAATGCTACTGAAAGGTCCTGCGGCATTAAGCGATGTTGAATTGCTGGCCATATTGATAGGGTCAGGTACGCAAAAAGAAACGGCCGTACAGTTAGCTCAACGAATATTACGGTATAGCTCAAATAGCCTGGTTTCACTAGGTAAATTAACGGTGAATGAGTTGATGGCTAATTTTAAAGGAATAGGAGAGGCTAAAGCAGTTACGATTGTAGCAGCACTTGAGCTAGGAAGGCGTCGAGCCGGGAAAGAAGGTTTGAAGCGTGAGCAAATCCGTTCCAGTAACGATTCTTATTTACTATTCTACCCACTGCTTTGCGACTTAGCCCATGAAGAGCTTTGGGCGGTTTATCTAGATCGTGCAGGAAAAATAACCGAAAAAGTCAAAGTGAGTCAAGGAGGCATTTCCGGTACAGTAGCTGATGTTCGCATCATTCTAAAATTGGCTATACAAACACTTTCTTCCGGAATTATTTTATGTCACAATCACCCTTCCGGTAATCTAACCCCCAGTAAACAAGATGATGAAATGACTTTCCGGTTACAAAAAGCAGCCGAGATGATGGATATTCAACTGCTGGATCACATCATTCTTTCAGACAATCGCTATTATAGTTACGCAGATGAAGGACGAATCTAAAAAAGAACTTCGCCATCCCACTTACCCCCTTTTAGCTATTTTATAATTAGTCAAATCTAGGATAGATTGATTGGCAAAGCAGTTTGTTGCATCTTTTATGTAGATAGTAAGCATACTGAGGAGATTCTTGTGTCTTGTCTATAAGACTGTTGTGGCATATTTTGCTGATTTCATCTAATGCTTCTGCTTGAATGATTTAAGAGATTTATAG
>CAZSWS010000126.1:0-4139 GCA_964610765.1 uncultured Parabacteroides sp. | reverse complement strand
GCCCCTACAGTCGTTTATTAAACATAACGGCGTATGGGAATATACCCTTTCCTTCCCTCCCTTTTGAAAAATCAACATAATATTTATAAAAACTGCAAGGAATTGTTATCTTTGAAATTCCGAAGGATAAAATCCTGAAAACAGGTGATAGCCTTCTACTTGACGGTCTTAAATTTAACAGGATGTTTATTATGAAAACCTTGCTCATTAACCTTGCCCTTATCTTACTTCTTCCCCTCTCTCTCTTTGGACAAAGCAAAACTTATCCACAAGTTGAAAACACCCATCGTATCATGAGTTATAACATCTGCAATGCCAAAGGCATGGATAATGTGCGCGATGTTAAACGAATTAGCGAGGTGATACGTTCAGTAAATCCCGAAGTTGTTGCGCTGCAAGAACTAGACAGTGTGACCACACGCAGTGGGGGTACAGATGTAGCGAAAGAAATAGCCGATTTGACCCGTATGTATCACGTCTATGGACCTGCAATTTCTTTTCAAGGCGGTAAATATGGTATCGCTATCCTATCACGTGAAAAACCTCTTTCTTCTAAACTCTATCCACTTCCGGGGCGAGAAGAAGCCCGGGCTTTACTATTGGTTGAGTTTGCTGATTATGCCTTTTTATGTACTCATTTATCATTGACTGAAGAAGATGCTACCGAATCGTTGCGTATGGCAGACCGAATAGCATCCGAATATCCGAAACCGGTCATTATAGCGGGCGATTTCAATTTAACCCCTCAGACAGCAGGCATCCAAGAAATGCAAAAACGCTGGAAGCCATTGAGTAATTTGAAACATGCAACATATCCTTCTGACGGACCCAAAAACACCATTGATTATATCATGGGCTTTACCGGGAATGGACAGCGGTTTACCGTCCTTGGAAATCGGGTGCTGAATGAGCCTGTTGCATCCGACCATGCCCCGTTATTTGCCGATATTCGTATCCCCGTACCCGCTAATCAGGTGATGCGTACCATCCCTTATTTACAACAGCCGGGAGCCGATGAAATGACGGTTATGTGGATGACGCATGTACCTTGCAGAAGCTGGGTTGAATATGGAACAGATACGACCAATCTGACGCGTGCCCGCTCTTTTATAGAAGGAGAGATGGTTGCTAATAACAAACTGAACCGCATTCGACTGGAAGGACTTCACCCGGGAACACGCTATTATTACCGTGTTGTGTCGCAAGAGATTACTTTATATCGTGCCTACCATAAAGAATTTGGAGATACGATTTGCTCACCTTTCCACTCTTTCCGTACATTGGATGAAAAAGCAGAAAACTTTACCGTGGCCATTTTTAATGACTTGCATAAGAACTATCGCTTGTTTGATAAGCTTTCTGCACAAATAAAAGATGCCAATTGCGACTTGGTTATTTTTAACGGAGATTGTATTGACGATGCTGAAAATGAAGAAGCAATTGTGGGGACAATCGATTATTATGGACGTAAGTATGGAAGTGAATCCATCCCTTCTATTTATTTGCGAGGCAATCATGAAACGCGAGGCGAATATTCCGTATTGCTTTGGGATTACTTGGGGCGTACAGGTGGTGATCGTACGTATGGCTCTTTTACACTGGGAGATACGCGTTTTGTGTTGATGGATGCGGGCGAAGACAAGCCCGATACACATCCGGTCTATTATGATATGAACGATTTTACGGGCTACCGGATGGAGCAAGCAGCCTTTCTGACTCGCGAGATAGCCTCTAAGCCGTTCAAAAAAGCTTCTAAGCGTGTGCTGATACACCATATCCCTATTTATGGACAAACGGATAGTTATAATCCTTGTCTTGAGATTTGGGGGCCGGTGATGGATAAAGCACGTTTTGATATTTGTTTAAATGCACATACACACCGGTATAATCACCTGTCGAAGGGAGAAGCCGGCAACCCATTCCCGGTCGTAGTAGGAGGGGGGAACGGAGAAGAAACAGCCACTTTTGCCTTGTTGCAAAAGCGCGGAAAAGCTCTTACTTTAACTGTTTATGATACAGCTGGAAATGTGAAGATTACATTGAATTTATGAAGCCACCGGATACTTGTCGCTGCCTTTTTGTAGCACGTTAAGGTAAAATATGTTCAAATAGTTTGTAGCAATATGTTTTGTAGCTATTTTTGTGGGCTAATAAGCCAAATTATCTAAATAAAAAGTGGATCCTACTATATGCATGGGTTGCTTTTATTGTAATTAATTTTTTAATAAACCGACTGAATGAAATACATTATTTTGTTGTTGCAAGTGATTTATAAGAAATTTCTTGAGAACAGGATATTAAGTAGATGGTCTGTATTGTTGATAGATGTGTTGATTGTTTCTATAGCCACGCTGTTTTCCTATGTTTTAATTCTTCAAATTTTCCGCGTAACATCCATTATCAGCCACCCCTCTTTTCTTACGTTCTTTTTGATATCTGTAAGCTGGTCGTTACTTTTCTTTTTGCTATTCAGAACATACATAGGTATCATACGCTATTCAACGATTCATGAATTTCAGCGATGTTTTTTTGCACTGATATCTACGAGTGTAGCAATTTTGGGTACGCTATATGTACTTGAAGCTCCTTCTGATATTGTTTCTGCCATATATACGGTATTCTTCTTGTTATTCTCCTTTTTGGGAGTGTTCACCTTCCGCACGTTCGTTATATACTTCTTCCGATATTTTCAACGTAAGTTTAGTGGCAAGACTACCGAAGTTTATTTATGGGGTATCACAGAAGACACACTGTCCATGTCTCAGCAACTGAACACCACGCATAGCCATTATCGGGTACGAGGATTTATAGAAGATGGCGAGTCGAAGTTGCGTAAAAACACCAGTCTTACGGTGGTGAAGAGAGACCAAAAGGCAATCAAAGTAAAGGTGAGGAATGTCCTGTTTTTAACAGAACGTCAGATGCGTGATAATCAACAAGTCGCTGAGAGCCTGATAAAAATGGGAATCAACCTGTTTATCATGCAAGAACGTAATATTGAGAACCTGAAAGAGCTCAAAGAAGTATCGCATGCTATTCGACCCATTCAGATTGACGACTTGTTAGGACGAGATGAGATTGAGATAAGTGTAGGCTCCATCATGGATAATATCAGTGGAAAGACGATTTTAGTCACCGGAGCCGCCGGATCTATAGGGAGTGAGATTGTTCGGCAACTTGCACATTTCAAACCCAAGCGGGTGATTTGTTATGACCAGGCTGAGACCCCCCTGCATGCGTTGTCGTTAGAACTACTAAAAAGCAAACTTGATTATGAAATCATTGTAGGAGATATCCGTCGAAAACATAAACTAACGAATGTATTCGAAGAGTATCGGCCGGATATCATCTATCATGCAGCCGCTTATAAGCATGTGCCGCTAATGGAAAGAGAACCCTGCGAAGCGATTATGGCAAATGTGTTAGGAACTAAGCAGATGGTAGACCTAGCTATAGCCTATAACGTAGAAATGTTTGTGATGGTATCTACCGATAAGGCGGTCAATCCAACGAATATTATGGGAGCCAGTAAGCGTATAGCCGAGATATATGTGCAAACGAATGCATTGAATCCGGCAATTAAGCAGAAAGCTCGTACAAAGTTCGTAACGACCCGTTTTGGAAATGTGCTGGGCAGTAATGGCTCGGTCATTCCGTTGTTTAAGAAGCAAATAGCCAACGGAGGACCTATCACGGTTACCCACGAAGATATTACCCGCTATTTTATGACCATACCCGAAGCCTGTCGTTTGGTATTAGAGGCTTCTGTTATTGGCAATTCCGGTTATATTTACATATTTGATATGGGTGAGCCGGTGAAGATTTATGATTTGGCTAGTCGGATGATAGAGTTAGCCGGGTTAATTCCTGAAAAAGATATTAAAATTGAATTTTCCGGTTTACGCCCCGGTGAGAAGCTTTATGAAGAACTGCTGAACGATGCCGAGATAACCGAGAAAACAGCTCATAAGAAAATCAGTGTTGCCAAAGTACGTGAGTACGAGTTGGAAGAAGTATTGCCATTGATTAACAAGCTCATCTCCTTTGCCGAAAATGACCGAACGAATGACTTAGTTCGTTGCATGAAAGAAATTGTACCCGAATTTATAAGTAAAAATTCCATCTTCGAATCCTTCGAT
>CAZSWS010000125.1:0-4471 GCA_964610765.1 uncultured Parabacteroides sp. | reverse complement strand
GTCCACAGCTGTGAGCTAACCGGTCCACAGCTGTGAGCCGATTAGTTTGATTGGGACAAATGAATAAAAGGGTGTGCTTACTGAATTAGTTGACGCTTTTGATTATTAAACTTCGTCTAGATTGACTTACCCGGTGCATATTGAGTATGGAACGAGTCTTTATTTTTGTATATGGTTGTTATTAACTATGAAATGTTTATATTGTAGCATGATACCTCTATTATATGGGTTGAAACAGTTAAATAATATAAAATAGAAACTCGACATGTGAAATAAGACCTTGTTTTGCAAACTCGATGTTGCATTTTGATTATTTTTGTAAGATAAAGAATAAACATAAAACTAAAGAAATTCTACAATGGACGTTATTAATCACATTATTACTCAGGCTAAAGCAAACAAACAACGCATTGTTCTTCCGGAGGGAACGGAAATAAGAACGCTCATTGCTGCTGACAGACTGATTGCAGACGAGGTGGCAACTATTATTTTAATTGGTGAACCCAGTGAAGTTTATGCTTTGGCAGAAAGCTATCGTTTGACTCACATAAAGGAGGCAGTCATTGTTAATCCTAAGGAACATGCAAAAAAGGAGGACTATGCGGCTTTGTTAGTCAAGCTAAGAGAGAAAAAAGGTATGACTCCTGAAAAAGCAGCTAAACTGGTTGAAGATCCTTTATACTTGGCTAGTTTAATGGTCAAAGCCGGAGATGCTGATGGTGAAGTAGCCGGTGCATTGAATCGTACGGGTGATGTGTTACGTCCTGCATTGCAAATTATCAAAACAACCCCGGGAGTAAGTGTAGTATCCGGTGCTTTCTTGATGATTTTAAAAGATAAATCATATGGTGATAATGGTCTGTTGATGTTTGCTGACTGTGCCGTTATTCCTGACCCTACAGCTGATGAACTGGCTCAAATAGCCGTATCAACCGCCCAGACAGGGCAATCATTAATAGGTATTGAACCGAGGGTAGCCATGTTGTCTTTCTCAACCAGAGGTAGTGCAAGCCACCCCAGAGTAGACAAAGTTGCAGAAGCAACACGTATTGCTAAAGAATTAGCCCCCGAATTGCTACTTGATGGTGAGTTGCAAGCGGATGCAGCTATTGTTGAAAGCATCGGGAAATCTAAAGCACCCGGCAGCCCGGTAGCGGGGAAGGCAAATATTTTAGTTTTCCCTTCTTTAGAAGTTGGTAATATCGCTTATAAGCTTGTTCAGCGTTTTGCCGGTGCTGAGGCTATCGGTCCTATCTTGCAAGGAATTGCAGCACCCGTGAATGACTTGTCAAGAGGATGTTCTTCTGAAGACATATATAAGATGGTAGCCGTTTCTTCTGTACAATCCATTGGTTTAAAAGCATTAAAAAAATAATAGAATCGTATGAAAGTTTTAGTATTAAACTGCGGGAGCAGTTCTATTAAGTACAAGCTGTATGACATGGGCACTTCGGAGGTGATGGCTCAAGGCGGCTTAGAAAAAGTAGGGATGCCCGGTGCTTTCCTTAAATTGACAGATAAAGAAGGAAAGAAAGTGATTATTGAGCATGAAGTGATGGACCATCAGGTAGGTATTCAGTTTATACTGGAAATCTTGACAGATGATAAATATGGCTGTATTGAAGACTACACTGAAATCAATGCAGTAGGTCATCGAGTGGTTCATGGTGGCGAGAAGTTTGCTTCCAGTGTTCTGATTACAGACGAGGTGCTTGCTATGATTAAAGAAACGAGCGATTTAGCTCCGCTGCATAATCCTGCAAACCTGAAAGGTATTAATGCTATTTCTGCTATTTTACCCAATGTGCCCCAGGTGAGTGTGTTTGATACGGCTTTTCATCAAACGATGCCTGACCATGCTTATATGTATGGGCTACCTTATGAAATGTATGAAAAGTATGGCATACGCCGTTACGGCTTTCATGGAACTAGCCATCGATACGTATCACAAAAAGCTTGCGACATATTAGGAATTCCATTTAAAGACCAAAAGATTATTACTGCTCATATTGGAAATGGAGGGTCTTTAGCTGCTGTTCAAGGGGGTCAGTCAGTAGATACTTCTATGGGACTTACACCGGTTGAAGGACTGGTGATGGGAACACGTTGCGGTGATGTAGATGCCGGAGCTTTATCTTTTATTATGGAGAAGGAAAACTTAGATGCTGCCGGACTGTCTGATTTGATAAACAAACGCAGTGGTGTGCTTGGTTTGACAGGAGCTTCTTCTGATATGCGTGATATTGAAAGAGGTTATGAAAATAACGAAGCTCGTTTCGTTATGACTATGAATGTGTATAACTACCGGATTAAAAAATATGTAGGAGCTTATGCGGCTGCTATGGGTGGACTGGATGTGTTGGTCTTTACCGGTGGAGTGGGCGAGAATCAATCATTGACCCGTAGCTATGTATGTAAAAATATGCAATGGATGGGTATTGAGATAGATGAAGAACTGAATAAGAAGATTCATGGTGACGAAGCGATACTCAGCACGCCGAATAGTCGTGTGAAAGTGTTGGTTGTGCCAACAGATGAAGAGTTTATGATAGCTAAAGACACGATGGAAATTTTAGAAAAATAATAAATACAATCCTTCTTCACAGCTTACATACAACGTAGGATTGTATCAGGCGGTCTAATCATAGGCCGCCTTTTTTATGGCTATGCTTTTTTGCGTTCGCTTCTCGCTCACCGATGGGTAATCTTGCTATCTGTTAAGACTTTGATGTGACTAATAAATACAATCGTAACATTTTTTTACTATATTTGAGGATTAACTAAAAATACAGTACGATGAAACAGTTAGTCCTTGCCCTGCTTTGTGTTTGTATGTTTCCTCTAAGTAATTATGCTCAAACATACGATTCGTATAAACTAGACAAATATGTGAATCCGACTTATAACCGAAAGTCGCTAGACTTTAAGTTTGGATTATCCGGTGATATGACATCTAATAAATCAACCGATGGAGATATTAATCGAGATGATCAGAGTGGAGGTGGAAATTTACAGGCAAAATATAATCAGATTCGTAATAATGAAAAGTTGCAAAGTAAAATGAATGGTTTTTTTGCGATGTATGGACAACTAGGACATCATAAAAGAGAAGAAAATTCATTATTATCAACTCAAAATGCAAAAGCGAGACATTTAATTCTGGAATTAGAGTTTAATAGAGACGCTTTTTACTACTTTAATACAACAAAGAAGTTATTTTTTGAAGCTTCACCGGATATTAATTTAAAATATAACTGGCATAGAAGTAAAGATGTAGATGATTTAGATGATAATTATAAAAATAATCTCCTCCAATTTAATGCGTTAATTAAATTTGCAATAGGAAAAGGAAGAATTGAACAAGTTGAAGACGCACGTCAGGCTATATATATATTAGAGGATCTACGAAAAAATGGAATAATAGTCAATAAACTTACAGATGATGAGGTCAATGAGTTTGCGAAAATTATTACGCTTGCTAAAAACAAGCGTCAATTTGACTCTCGTGTCAAGCTAATTGAAGAGATTGCCAAGGTAGATTCATTTTTAGTAGCCAACAACTATGTAGGAGAAAAAAATGGAGCGGCTTACTACACATCTATTTATGACAACTGGCAGTATGCCGGACTGATTGAGAGACAGTCAGGTACACGCATTAGTGGGGGAATACAACCTTTTTTTTATTATAGCTATTCACATCGAACGGATCATACCTATAATTACAAAGATATATCTTCACTGATAGGAGGAGTTGTATATGGTGAAATTAAGCATGAGAAACCAACCAGCTTATATTGGCAACGGTCGGCCGGAGCAAATGTCTTATTGTATACGAAGCATATGAGAAATTTTATCCATAGTCCCTATGCTTCTGTTGCTGCATATTACGGATTAGGCTACTATCCCAATTCCAGAACATATATTACCGGACGGTTAAGTCAAGACCTTGTATGGTTTGATGGACCGGATAGTTTTTCATCTTTAAGCAAACTTGACTTCAATCTTTATTACTATTTATCTCCACAGTTGAGACTAAGCGTTAACTACTTACTGAAATATAGCTTCTTCAAAGATATCAATGATAACTATAAAGTATACACTAAATATCCCGACAATCTTTTTTCTGCAGCACTTACCTATAGCTTTTTCTAAGAATGATGTAACGCATACGAAGCCTGTTTAAATGTGAATGTAGGCTCTTGTTGAAACATGGTGTTCAGCAAGAGTCTACAGTTGTTTTCTATTGTTTGTGAATCGTTGTGCTTGCTTGTTTTATGCAATCATGCAGTAGGTTGATTTGCATAGATGCTTTGTTATAAGTGGTTTATGATTTTTTTGAGCTATTTAGAAGATGTTAATACAAACTGTTTTTAACTTTATCCCCGTATTGAATAACCATATTATTATCGGAGGATTTTTTATGACAATGCGAATCATTAATTTATTAAAACTATTCTTTTTTCTGGAAATT
>CAZSWS010000124.1:0-4496 GCA_964610765.1 uncultured Parabacteroides sp. | reverse complement strand
TATGAAAAAGAATTTAAGGATTTTTCTACTTCTTGGAATAGCTTTTGCGATAGGCGCTGTTTCATTGAAGGCACAGCAAATGCCGCCTATCCCTGTAGATAATCAAGTACGTATAGGTAAATTAGAAAATGGATTAACCTATTATATCCGACAAAATAAACTTCCGGCAAACCGGGCGAACTTTTACATCGTACAAAAGGTGGGTTCTATACTAGAAGAAGAAAGTCAACGAGGTCTTGCTCACTTCCTAGAGCATATGGCTTTTAATGGATCGAAAAACTTCCCGGCTGATGAAACAGGTCCTAGTATCGTTTCTTACTTAGAAAGCATTGGCGTAAAGTTTGGTTCTAACCTGAACGCTGAAACCGGTATGGATCATACGATATATAACATCAATGATGTTCCAACTGTTAATCAAGGTGCTATAGACTCCTGCTTGCTTATCTTGCACGACTGGGCTGGATCATTGTTGTTACGTGAAAAAGAGATAGACAAAGAACGTAAAGTAATTCATGAAGAGTGGCGTACCGGACAAACCGGACAAATGCGTATGCTTGAAGAATCGGCTCCTGTCATTTTCAAAGACAGCAAATACGCAGAACGTTTTCCTATCGGACTCATGAGTGTTGTTGACAATTTTGAGCCACAAGTGCTACGTGATTATTATCACAAGTGGTATCGTCCTGATTTGCAAGGAATCATCGTAGTGGGAGATATTGACCCTGAGCAAATTGAACAACAAATACAAACATTGTTCTCTGACCGTTCCAAACCCGTCAATCCGGCTGAACGAGTATATGAGACTATACCGGACAATGACGAGCCTTTAATCAGCTTTGTAGCTGATAAGGAAATACAGGCTACCAACATTTTGGTGTTTTTCAAGCGTGACCCTATTCCTGCGTCAGTAAAAGCTAATCTGGATTACCTTATCATAGAATATGCTCAACAATTGATTCAGCAGATGTTGAACAATCGTTTCCAAGAAATGCTGGAACAAGGAAACTCGCCTTTCCTTTTTGCTATGGTTCGTAATGGTGACTATTACGGGGTTCAGGCAAAAGATGCACTTCAGCTCATTGCTGTAACCCAGACAGAAGGAATTGAAAGTACCATTTCTTCTTTATTTCGTGAGGCAAAACGCGTACGCGACTTTGGTTTTACAGACGGAGAATATGAACGTGCTAGAGCTGACTATTTAAGTGGCTTAGAAAAACTATACAACGAGCGTGACAAACAGCAAAATGGCTTTTTTGTCGCTCAATATGTTAATCACTTCCTAAAGAGCGATCCTATCCCCAGTATAGAAGATAGATACAACATGCTATCTCAAATACTTCCTGCTATCCCATTAGAAGTTATTAATCAGCTGGCACAAGGAGTTACAACCGAAAAAAACCAAGTAGTCATTGTTATGGGTAATGACCCTACGGCTACAATACCGGTAGAAACACTACAAGCAACAATCAAAGCAGTTGATCAAGAAGAGCTAACCGCCTATGAAGACCAAGCAACCGATGAACCTTTATTGAGTGAAATACCTCAAGCCGGGAGCATTCTAAAAGAAAGCTTTGACGAAAAACAAGGCAGCTATATATGGAATCTATCGAATGGAGCTCGTGTGATAGTTAAGCCTACTGACTTTAAAGATGACGAAATACTCTTTACAGCTTTTGCTTATGGAGGTTCATCGATGATTGATAATCAACACATCTCCGAAGCGAAATTCATCAATGATTTCGCTCCTTTAGGAGGACTGGGAGCATTCAGCGCTAGTAATCTTAAAAAAGCATTAGCAGGAAAGCATATCGGTGTATCAACAACACTCAACAGCTATAGCCAGGCAGCTAGCGGTTCAAGCACCATTAAAGACTTAGAATCGTTCATGCAATTACTATATTTGAATTTCACAGCTGTACGCGCCGATGAAACAGCTTATAAGTCATTTGTAGATCGTATGCAGAACTTACTACCTCATTTAGCTAATAATCCGGAAATGGTTATGACCGACTCGCTGATGAATGCCGTATATATGGGCAATCCACGCATGACAATTCCTACAGCAGAAGAAATAGGCAAAGCAAGCTACACAAAGTCACTAGAGATTTATCGCTCATACTTTGAGAATGCTGCCGACTTTACTTTTATGTTTGCCGGTAGCGTGAATCCTGAGACACTAAAACCTCTGGTTGAGCAATACATCGCATCATTACCCTCCAAAACAGATAAGCCTTCAAAAGCTTTTAATGCCCAAGCATTGCCCGTAAGAAAAGGCGCTTATGTCAATAACTTCACACGTGAACTGGAAGTTCCTAAAGCTTCTATCCAGATTATCTACTCAGGCAAATTGCCTTACACATTAGCCGATCATATCCAACTGGATGCATTAAAGCAAGTTTTGGATATGGAGTTGATTGATAAAATTCGGGAAGAAAAAGGAGGTACTTACGGTGTACAAGTGAAACATAGTGCTGAAAAACTACCGGAAGAAAGCTTCACCATTGAATTGAAGTTTGACACCGACCCGAATCGCCGTGTAGAGCTAACTGATGCAATTGAAGCATTGATTGCAGCTATACAACAACATGGTCCACAAGCAGAAAAGTTGCAAAAGGTGAAAGAATATATGCTGAAACAACATACTGATAACTTGAAGAAAAATGGATACGCTATACGTAACCTTCACCGCTATTACAACTTTGGGACTGATTTTGAAACCGGCTATGAAAAGCAGGTTGAAGGTTTAACAATCGATTCACTCAAAGCGTTTGCCAAAAAGCTATTTTCACAAGGCAATCGCATTGAAGTCTCCATGAGCAGCGAAGAGTAATATAGAATCACGACAACACAACAACTATTCCTTTGCGATCCTTATTAAGTTTAGGATTGCAGAGGAATAGTCGTTTTATAATAAAGCATAGTCTGCGCGGTTGAAGGTTGTTTTTAATATAAGCAATGTTTATTCCCCTCAGCGTACAAGAAGTAAAATTATAGCTGTCTTATTTCTTTTTATAGCGAATCAGTAAATTTTCTTTTTGCAATACCAAACTATCCTTCGTGAGCTTCTTAATGGATAATTCGTCTGTAAACGAAATGGTTTGCCCATTTCCAATACTCTTGCCTGAAAGCAACAGCTTTTCTCCCTTATACTCCCATTGCTCATAAACCAGTGTATGCATATTGATTGAGGAAGCTTTTCCTTTCTCCTCTAATTTGATGCCTTGCATCTGATTTTCCATACCGGGAATAGGTTGTATCCACTCACCTACGAGTGCCGATTCACTAACACCACCACAGGCATAAAGAGCAAGAACAAAAACGAATAACGAACAAAATGATAGATACTTCATACTATTTCTGTTTTTCTAATAGGTCTTGTCACAAACTTACAGCTTTATGACAAGACCGTCAAAGCACTAAGAAGCTATTTTAAAAACTCTTGACGAGAATCAAGAGCCTGGTTCCTTCTCACTATTTAAATAAGAAGTCCTCATTCGGCTAAGGGTTTCTGGTGCCACACCCAAATAAGAAGCAATATCTTTCAAATTGACGCGGTTAAAGACATTGGGCACCTTTTTCTGTAATTGAAAATATCGCCATTCAGGGGTTTCGCAAGCAAGCGAAATAACTTTTTGTAAATGTTGAAAGGCAATCACCTCGACAAACTTTCGAATATACGTATGCCCATCAATCGTTTTTTGAAAAAAAGAAAGATATTCTTCCAACGATATTCTCAAAATAACCGATTCTTCCATCGCCTGGATATTCAACAAAGCAGGGTTATGATTGCGTGATGCCGCATAATTACCAATGAATTCGCCTTCAAAAGCAAAAGACAAGATACGTTCTTTACCTTTTGAGTTTCTTTTTGCATACTTAAAACTACCCTCTTTGATATAGGCAATTTCATCGCAAAGAACACCTACCTGTGTGAAGAAACCTCCTTTAGGGACAATCGTCTTTCGACCATGCTTAAAAACTACATTTTTCAAATCATCTAATTCTGCCTCTGAAGTATAAATATCAATATCTGCCATTGTCTCTGTTTGTAAAGGTTGTGGTATCACAAAGTTAGTAGATTATTAGTAAATTTGCTTATCCACCATAAAACAAACAACGTATGGAACAACGAGTAAGCCTACCTATGATAAAAGAACTTAACGAACGAGAAGTATTTGTTTTTGGTAGTAACCTAGCCGGACAACATGGTGCCGGAGCAGCACGTATAGCCTATGAAAAATGGGGTGCTGTTTGGGGGCAGGGAGTAGGGTTGCAAGGACAAACATATGGCATTCCAACTATGCAAGGAGGCGTTGAAACCATTCAGCCTTACGTAGATGAGTTTATTCTATTTGCAAAAGACCATCCGCATCTTACTTTTTTGGTCACTGAAATAGGTTGTGGCATTGCCGGGTTTCAGATAGAAGAAATAGCCCCATTGTTCAAAGAAGCTATACCCCTCAAAAACATCCACCTTCCCGCTCGCTTCTGGAGTG
>CAZSWS010000123.1:0-4504 GCA_964610765.1 uncultured Parabacteroides sp. | reverse complement strand
TGGGACTTGACAGAATGAAAAATGCGGAGTATAGCGTACGTATACTCCGCAATATATGATTAAAAAGGTAAATCGTCCGTAGGGTCCGGTGCCGGAAAGTCGGGAGGTGTAGGAGTAGCTGTTGTTGCAGCCGGCTCAGCGCCAAAGGGAGCCGGTTGTTCTTCGCCGGATCGTTCCACCTTCCACGCATTGATGTTTGTAAACCATCTTCCCTGGTATTCACGACTGTCTATGTCGATGTAAACCTTTAAGTTTTCTCCTGCCTGGATGCCTGCTTGGGTTATCTTGTCTTCTCCAAATATTTGAAAACAAATTTTCTTGGGGTATTGGTCAAATGTTTCCAATACGTATTCTTGTTTTTTCCATTCGTTGCCGGCTTTGCTTGTTCCGCTTTGCTCAGGCAATACAGCGATGATTTTACCAGATATGTCCATTGTTTTTTACATGTTTGTTTCGTTTTCGATAGCGTTCAGTGCATCGCGTAACGAGATTAGTTCAGTTTTTATTTCTTTTAATCGATTCACGATGTCCTCTGTTTGCACCGTTCCATCTTTGTTGTTTTTAAGTTTTTGTCGTGCCCCTTCCAGCGTGAGCTTTCGCTCTTTTACCAGGTGATGAATGAGTCGCACCGTTTCGATGTCTTCTTCCTTGTAAAAGCGCACACCATTTGCCGTCTTTCTGGGATTAAGCTCCGTGAACTCCTTTTCCCAAAATCGCAGTGTTGACTCCCTCAGTTTAAACATCTTGGCTACTTCTCTGATGGAGTAATAAAGGCGTTTGTTTTTATCAACGGGTGCAGACATAGTAAGCGTAAAGATACGATTAATCCATTACCTGACCATGATTTTCAGCAATACGTATCATTAAATCATACTCTTCGGGGGTTAAGTCCATGAAGTAGTATTTGGCCGGGTTGTCGTGTCTTCCTTTTACAATAACTTCGTAGTGGAGATGGTGTCCGGTCGATTTTCCGGTATTACCCACTTTCCCTATCACTTCACCTCGTATGACTTGTTGCCCGACTCTGACGTTGTAGCTATCTAAGTGAGCATACAGTGTTTGGTAGTTATATCCATGATCAACAATGATGCATTTGCCATATTCTTGTTTCCAGGAGGCATAAGTCACTTTGCCGTTGCCTGTCGCATAAATATCCGTTCCTTTAGGAGCAGAAAAGTCCATCCCGGAGTGGAAGCGGGGAGTGCGATAGATAGGATCCATGCGCATGCCATATCCGGATGCTGTATGGCGTAAGTCCTTGTTTGAAACCGGTTGGATGGCCGGAATGTGTTTGGCGCGATCCTCCCAAGTCTTTCCTGTTTCTACCAGTTCGTCAAACGACTTAGACTGTACATATAGTTGTTTGCGAATGACGTCAATCTGTTTGGTCGTAAAAGCTACTAGCTCTGCATTGGGAAGCGTCATCAGGTGTTCATAGCGATTGCTGCCCCCAAAGCCTGATTTGCGCACGGACTCGGGGATTGACTCGGTTTGTAAGATGGCGCGATAGAGATTCTCATCACGTTGTTGCATATCGTCCAAGACTTCTTGTACGTTTTCAAGTTGCAGGGATAGCACTTCGTATTGCGTTTTCAGCAGTTTGTTTTCTTTACGCAGTAAGGCTTCCATGGGTGAGTCGAAAAAGTGCATAAAAAGGAAGAAAGTTACTACGCCAATCGCTATCCCAATGGTTAAATACCGAAGAAGTCCAAAGAATCGCTCTTTGGCTGAAGGGTAAACCCGCTCGTAGTTTAATGAGTTCGGATTGAATACGAAGAAAGCTTTTCTGGATTTAAAGAACCTCATTGAATGATTTTATGCCTATAATGTCGACAAAATTAATAATTTACGCTATTTTTGCAAATTGTTTTTGTATTATTTATATTGTATAATAGATTGTTATAATTATGATGACAGCCAAAGAAACCAGAGATTCCTTTCAAGCATATTTTGAATCAAAAAAACATCATATCGTACCTTCAGCACCCATGGTGATTAAAGGAGACCCCACACTGATGTTTACCAATGCGGGTATGAACCAATTTAAAGATATTATATTGGGTAATGCACCTATTAAATATCCCCGTGTGGCCGATTCTCAAAAATGTTTGCGAGTGAGCGGAAAGCATAACGACCTGGAAGAGGTAGGCAACGATACCTATCATCATACCATGTTTGAAATGTTGGGCAATTGGTCGTTTGGTGATTATTTCAAAAAAGAAGCCATTGATTGGGGCTGGGAATACCTGGTTGATGTATTGAAGGTGGATGCGACTCGTCTGTATGCTACCGTGTTTGAAGGTAGTCCGGAAGAAGGATTGGCGCGTGATGAAGAGGCGGCTGCTCATTGGGCAAAATACCTGCCTGAAGGTCAAATTATCAACGGAAACAAAAAAGATAACTTCTGGGAAATGGGCGATACCGGTCCTTGCGGTCCCTGCTCAGAGGTGCATATAGATATTCGCTCGGAAGAAGAACGCAAGAAAATCCCGGGTGCAGAGCTGGTCAATAAAGACCATCCACAGGTGATTGAGATTTGGAACCTGGTGTTTATGCAATATAATCGCCGTGCAGATGCTTCGTTAGAGCCACTGCCCAACAAGGTGATTGATACGGGGATGGGTTTTGAACGCTTATGTATGGTCTTGCAAGGAAAAACGTCAAATTATGATACGGATGTTTTTCAGCCGATTATCCAAACATTAGCAAAACTATCCGATGTGACCTATGGGGTTGATGAAAAAACCGATGTGGCATTGCGCGTAGTAGCCGACCATATCCGGGCGATTGCTTTTTCAATAACAGACGGTCAACTGCCTTCTAATGCCAAAGCCGGTTACGTGATACGTCGTATTCTTCGCCGGGCTGTTCGTTATGGATATACGTTCTTAAATAGAAAAGAAGCGTTTATTTATCGCCTGGTGCCTGCTCTTATTGATACGATGGGCGATGCCTATCCTGAATTGGTTGCTCAACAAACATTGATTGAGAAAGTCATTAAAGAGGAAGAAGATGCTTTCTTGCATACGCTGGAAACCGGTATCCGTCTGTTGGACAAAACGATGGAAGAGACCAAGAGTAAAGGGAGCTCCATTATTGAAGGAGTCGATGCCTTTACGCTTTATGATACATTTGGTTTTCCGCTAGACTTGACCGAGCTTATTTTGAAAGAAAATGGCTTGAGTGTTGATGTGGAAGGCTTTAATGTAGAAATGCAAAAGCAAAAAGAGCGTGCTCGTAATGCTGCTGCTATCGAAACGGGCGACTGGACTGTGCTGAAGGAAGGAGACGCAGAGTTTGTAGGTTACGACCGATTAGAGGTAGAGACTGAAATCTTACGTTATCGGAAGATTAAACAGAAAAATAAAGAGTTATATCAATTGGTGCTTGCTGAAACGCCGTTTTATGCTGAGATGGGTGGGCAGGTAGGCGACTCGGGTTGGTTGATCGATGGAGATGAAAAGATTGAAATCATTGATACCAAGCGCGAAAACAACTTGCCGGTTCATTTTGTAAAGCGTTTGCCTGCTGATTTGACCGCTACCTTTACGGCAGTAGTCAATGAGAAAAAACGGATTCAGACTGAGCGCAACCATACGGCTACGCACTTGTTGCACGAGTCGTTGCGCGAAGTATTGGGTGAGCATGTTGAGCAGAAAGGATCATATGTGTCGAGTAATTCGTTGCGATTTGACTTTTCTCATTATCAAAAATTGACAGATCAAGAATTGTTGGCTGTCGAGAAGCTAACCAACGAGAAAATACGGGCAAACAGTTCCATACAAGAATATCGCTCTGTGCCTATTGAAGAGGCTCAGAAGATGGGAGCACTAGCCCTGTTTGGTGAGAAATATGGTGAAGAAGTGCGTGTGATTCAGTATGGCACATCTATTGAACTTTGTGGAGGCACGCATATTCCGGCAACCGGCATGATTGGTTCTCTCCGCATCATTAGTGAAAGTTCAATCGCTGCCGGCATACGTCGTATCGAAGCGGTGACCGGTGATCAGGCGGATGCCTATTACTATGAATTTGTGGATACAATCAGAGAATTGAAAAACATCTTGCATAATACGCCGAATATGACCCAAACCATTCGGAAGTATGTAGAAGAAAATGCCGAGTTAAAGAAGAATATAGATGACTTTATTCGCGAACGTGCTGCTCGATTGACCGATGAGTTGATTGATAAGGCAGCCGATAAGAATGGAGTGAAGGTCTTGACATTTACCGGAGCCGGAACAGCTGAGTTTTTGAAGACACTGGCTTTCCAAATCAAAGCAGCTATGAAAGAACCCTTTCTATTTGCTTCGGCTGTATATGATGAAAACAAGGTTTCCATGGCTGTAATGGTAAGTGATGATTTGGTAGGTGAAGGATATGACGCTAAAAAGCTGATTCAAGTAGCCGCTAAGCATATTCAAGGTGGTGGAGGCGGGCAGCCTCATTTTGCTACGGCAGGCGGTAAGAATGCCAAGAATATGATCATGGCTGTAGAGTCTGT
>CAZSWS010000122.1:0-4534 GCA_964610765.1 uncultured Parabacteroides sp. | reverse complement strand
CTTTTGAGTAAAAAGATATAGGAAATTACATAAAACAGTAGGGGGTATCACTTAACAGACTCGGGTATATGCTCGTCAATCAATTCTTGTACTGCAGCAATAGCGGCTTCATTCTTTTCGATACTTTCCCAGTTATATACACAAACTAGTTTAGCACGTGGAGCCGATAAGGTATTCCGGAGAGCAGATTTCCAAGCATTTTTCCTTTTTGACGACTCCGAATAGGTTCTTTGTGACTCCGGATTAACGTTTTCCATCAGCATCCATTCAACAGCTCCCCAATAGGGAGCATCTGTCTTTTCCAGGTTACGCTTAACTGCCGGTTCATTCATCGGATTAGCTGCATGTGCATAAAAGCTCCATCCGGGACAGGCATACGGGTTTACAGCTGCATCGTACAATAATTCACCATCAGACCATCCGGCACCATGTGTGAATAGTTTTTCTCTAGGTACTCCACATGCAGCGGTTTCTTTGCTTAAGAACAGCAGATAACGTCGAACGGCTTCGTAAATGTCATTTTCGATTACATCGCCGGAGGTACGAATACCGGCTGTCTGAATGGCTGCATAACCTATTTGTTGTACACCACGGGATAAAACATCAGCACTATTAATACCTGTTTGAGGATCTTCAGATATCGGTTTATCCAACAAATCATTGCCATTAGGATAGTAAAAAGCATTGACACCAATAGATGATTCATGTCCTACCTTTAGACCGGCAAAAAGGTGTTTTTTATCTTCCGGTAAATTGTCAGCCCATTTCACAACCCATGGAATCAATAATCGAATTTGTTCACTACAGGCTTTTAGGTATTGAGGACTAGACAAGTTCGGAGGGGGTAACACCCTAATTTGTCGCCCCCAATTGCGCCAGGCTATTTTAATGGCATCATCGGCAGACCAGCCTGTCCACTCTACATTTTTCCGATTGTCGGGGTTAAAACCCTCTATATCCGGATTCCACCAATTCCATAAATCCGGACGTGCCTCCCACCATTGTTCCAAATCCAAATGGATCATCACCGGGACATTTGTCTTTTCAGCAGCATGAAGCAAGTTCTTTAACGTTTGGACGGTTTGTTCTTCCGATGTTCGAAATGGCGAAAGAATAAAACAGAGTCCAATCTGTATTGTCGAGTTGCTGGTCGGACGAAAAGCTGTGGATACATCCATAAAAGACGACTCATTGATTGTTTCGGGATGAGCTTGACTCATACTGATACCGGGAGCTCGATTGAATAGAATATATTGGGTGTTTTTTTCCTTTTGAGCACACAAGGTAGAAAGAAAGAAAACAGAAAAAAAGAAACAGTAAAAGCATTTATTTCTCATAAGCTCAAGTATAGATAGGTGTTAACGGTGTGTGGTTTTTATGCTTTGGTAATTATCATGCGACACGCAGCACAATCAAAAGCAAGCTTCAACTTTAAGTCTTTATGAACGAGATAAAGCGGTTCTTGATAGGGCATCTTTCCCCCCTGATGTACCGGGCAGTAGCCTAATGAGTATTTCAAACAATGCTTTGTGTACATTAAAGGTACTTCACCATTGGGGGACAGCTCAAATGCCTGATCAACCACTTCAACACCATGCGCCTGATAAAAAGCACGGGCTTTTGAATTGCTCACATTTCCTAGATAAGTAAGTTTTTTTGCGGGATAGTCAACCGGTTGTGTATAACGTTCATTTTTCACCACCTCACGTCTGTAACGTATTTGTCTGCATACGATAAGTTTTTCGACTGCTTCTCTTCGCATATCAGACAATAAAGAAGAGGGGACAAAATACTCTGCGGATAAATTAACATGAACCACTCCTGCTTCGAAAGGAGTGTTCCCCAGCTTAGTCAGTTGTTCTTTTATATTTTCGACTTGTGGTTTACGGGCTAATGATTTTTCGAATGGTCTATTAACGTAGACACGAGCACCTGATTCATCAGTCATGGATAGTGAGAATCCAAACGTATTGTCAAACCACTCTATATCAACTTTTAATTTCCTTTCAGCAGAAGGTTTATCCAACAATCGTTCGAAAGCATGGTCATAGTTTCTATAAAGGGGCGTTTTGGGTTTTATCACAATCCTATCCGCCGGAAACACACGGTTATCCTCTACTTTATTTACACGAAAACCTACCAGCTCTTCTTTCTCATTAAAATAGGCTAAGCCATCTCCGTTGTTGAATGAAGCCAATCCGGCAATGGTGAAAGAAGGACCTCGATGTTCTTTTACTCTACCTACCGGTTCTCCCAATGATTTGGGAGAGTCAAAAGAACCAATCTCCTCTCCTCTTCCATGCAAAAAGAATGAAGTAAAACCTCTGTTAAAACTTTTATTCGGTTGTGGCGTAAAGGTATATGTAGAAAATCCGGATGAAGCACGGATGTATTGTTTATGTTGAGTAAATAGTTGATCTAGTTTTTTTCTATAAAAGGCAGTAATGTTCTTCACATAAGAAACATCTTTCAAACGACCTTCAATTTTTAACGAGGAGACTCCTGCTTCTAATAAGTCAAGCAAATAGTCTGATTGATTTAAATCTTTCAGTGAAAGTAAGTGCTTATTTCTTACAATCACTTCCCCCTTGTGATCAATTAAGGTATAAGGCAAACGACAATACTGCGCACATGAACCTCGGTTAGCACTTCGTCCGCTGACCGCTTCACTTAGATAGCAGTTGCCACTATAGCTGACACAGAGTGCTCCATGAACAAAAGCCTCTAACGGCACTGTTGTTTGAGATGAAATATGTTGAATTTGATTTAATGTGAGTTCGCGTGCCAAAACCACTTGCGTGAACCCTACTTGCTCTAAGAAAGCTACTTTTTCAGGGGTTGAATTTTCAGCTTGCGTACTGGCATGTAACGGAATGGGCGGTAAGTCTAACCCGGTTATCCCCATATCTTGAACAATCAGCGCATCAGCTCCGGCATCATAAAGCTCCCATATCAATTGTTCTACCTCTTTTAGCTCTTCTTCATACAAGATCGTATTTAAAGCAACATATACTTTTGCATCAAATAAATGGGCATAGGTACATAGTTCTTTGATATCATCTACTGAACAACCTACGGCTGCCCTTGCACTGTATTTGGGAGCACCAATATAAACGGCATCAGCCCCATGCTTGATAGCCTCTATTCCTGTCAAGAGGTCTTTTGCCGGAGATAAGAGCTCTATTTTCCGCACTTCAGCCATTAAAGAGAATCTAAATGGGCTATTTCTTCTTTAATATAAGGGGTTGACTGATATACATAATAATTCAGCCAATTGGTAAACAGCAGGTTCCCATGCCCTCTCCAACGCACCAAGGGAGAAAGTTCAGGGTTATCGTCTGTGTAATAGTTGCGTGGAGGTGCAATCGTTAGTCCTTTCTTTACATCACGAAGATATTCATCATGCAATGTGTAAGGAGAATATTCAGAATGTCCGGTGATATAGAACTCACGACCTCCCCGAGATGAAACCATATAGACCCCCGCATCTTTGCTATCTGACAACAGACTCAATTCAGGAACTGACAATATATCTTCACGTCTAATCTCAGTATATCGACTATGAGGCACATAGAATTCATCATCAAAACCTCTAAATATCTGCATATAAGGTTCGATTAGCTGATGTTTAAAAACGCCAAACAACTTTTGTGACATCTTATACTTAGGCACATTATAAAAATGATATAATCCGGCTTGAGCTGCCCAGCAGATATAAAGTGTAGAAGTTACATGTTTACGTGCCCAATCAAAGATTTCAGTCAATTCTTCCCAATATCGTACATCTTCAAATGCCATCTGCTCAACCGGTGCGCCGGTCACAATCATACCATCGTAATAGTCATGCTTTAGCTTATCAAAATCCACATAAAACTCTTTCATGTGAGCCTCGGATGTATTTTTTGGCTTATGCGTTTTCATGGTCATAAAGGTAACCTCCAATTGTAACGGAGAATTACTTAAAAGCCTAACCAGATCAGTTTCTGTAGTTATTTTTAGGGGCATTAAATTAAGAACAATCATCCGAAGCGGACGAATATCTTGTGTAGAAGCTCGCAGTGAATCCATCACAAAGATGTGTTCCTTTTTTAATATCTCAATCGCAGGAAGATTTTTCTTTAAATTTAATGGCATGTTTTATCAGTCTATTATGGTGTTTTTAATTCCCGGCTTGCTTATTTGGCAGAACACATACTACACTTACCTTCAAAATTCGCACCGGGCTCTACTTCAAATGTCTTGGCAGTGATTGCTCCCAGCATTTTTGCTTTAGACCGAAAAGCCACATGTTCTTTCACAGAGATGCTTCCATCCAATACACCCAGTATCTCGGCATTCTCTGCTGACACATTACCTTTTACCACTCCCAACTCACCTATAACAACCTTTCCTTTACACACCACGTCACCTTCAATGTTTCCATCAATACGAAAGTCTGTTTCTGTTGTGACATTTCCTACTACCACTGTACCTGCAGCCAATGTGTTATGTAGGCTTCCATAAGGAACGTCACTCGTTTGTTTTATTTTCATAC
>CAZSWS010000121.1:0-4568 GCA_964610765.1 uncultured Parabacteroides sp. | reverse complement strand
TACAAAGAAGGCAGCAAAAGATACCAAAGCAGACGCTGAAAAAAAGAAAGAAACTGTTAAAAAGGAGCCTGCTAAAAAAACAACTGCAAAAAAAGAAACTACAAAGAAAGAGGCTGTTAAAAAAACAACAACTAAGAAAGCTGCGAAAGAGGTAAAAGAAACTCCGGAAAAAGAAGAAGTTAAAGAAACAGTAAAAAGCGCTCCCGCTAAAGAAACTAAAAAAGCAGCTGAGAAAGAGTATACTGTTGAAGATAAGCTAAAGGCTTTATATAAGTTGCAAACAATCAACTCTGAAGTGGATAAAATAAAAACACTAAGAGGAGAACTCCCTTTGGAGGTGCAAGATCTTGAAGATGAAATAGAAGGCTTGGGAACTCGTGTGCAAAACTACGAGAAGGATATCAAACAGTTTGAAAATTCGATTGCAGAGCAAAAAAATAAAATTGTTGAATCAAATGGTTTAATTGAACGTTATAAAACCCAACTGGATAACGTTAGAAATAACAGAGAGTTTGATAATCTTTCAAAAGAGATTGAATTCCAGGGTCTTGAAATAGAGTACGCTGAAAAGAAAATAAAAGAACTTTCTTCTTTAGTTACAGAGAAGCATAATGAGATTGAAGAAAGCAAAGACTTATTAAGCGGTCGCTCAGAAGATTTAGCTCAAAAGAAAGGTGAACTTCAAGAAATAATGAGTGAAACAAGACAAGAGGAAGAAGAACTTCGTGAAGAAGCTAAAAAGCTTGAGCAGAAGATTGAAACTCGCTTGTTAACTGCTTTTAAACGTATTCGTAAAGGGGCAAGAAATGGCTTGGCTGTTGTTACAATTCAGCGAGATGCTTGTGGAGGATGTTTTAACAAAATACCTGCACAAAAACAAATGGATATAAAACTCCACAAAAAAATCATTGTATGTGAGTATTGTGGACGTATTATGATAGACTCTGAACTGGCTGAAAACAATTAATATTCATATTTAAATAACATACAAAGTAGGAGTACGGTTATCGTATTCCTACTTTTTTATTATGCTACAGCAAATAAAGAGTTATATCGAGGAGAATGACTTGCTAAGACCTAATGATAAAGTTATCGTAGGGTTTAGTGGGGGGGCTGATTCAATGGCTTTGCTTCATATGCTTCATGCTATAGGGTATCAATGTGTGGCAGCCCATTGTAACTTTCATCTGAGAGGAGAAGAGTCAAACAGAGATGAGGCATTTGTTCGAAAAGTGGTTAAAGAATTGAATATCCCTTTTCTCAGCATTGATTTTGATACGAAAACTTATGCGAAAGAAAATAAGATTTCAATAGAAATGGCAGCCCGAGAACTTCGCTATGCATGGTTTGAGCAAATTAAACAGCAGGAGAAAGCTGTTGCAATTGCAGTAGCTCATCATAAAGATGATTTGGTAGAGACTATTTTGATTAACCTTATTAGAGGGACGGGTATAAAAGGGCTAGTTGGTATGTATCCTAAAAGAGGCAATATCATTCGTCCTTTATTGATGATAAATAGAGATGAAGTCATTGAGTACTTACAGAATAATCAGCTTGCCCATGTTGAGGATAGCACCAATGCCTCTGATGAATATGTTCGGAATTTTATACGTTTACGTTTAATTCCTTTGATGGAAGAAATAAACCCGTCAGTCAAAGATGCTGTAGCTAGTACAGGTGAGTATCTTTGGGATGTTGAGCGTATATATCGCGCTTCAGTACATGAATTAATAGAGTCTTTGTTGAAACAAGGTAAGTTGTCTATTCCTTTGTTAAAGAAGGTGGAAGCACCAAAGGCTGTTTTGTTTGAAGTCTTATCGCCTTATGGTTTTACATCATCTCAAATACAAAATATATTTCAGTCACTTGATGCTGAATCAGGGAAGAAGTTTATTTCTCCTGATAAAAAAACGATCGTAATTAAAGATAGAGATGCTTTTATTATTTCTGAATATTTTCCGAGAGATACGCATGTATACCATATTGATAATGAGTCTGTAGATTATCCTATTGGATTGAAACTTTGTAGAGTTCCTATTGATGTTCATTTTAAATTATTAAAAGACGAGAATATAGCTTTTATAGATGCAGATAAAATATCAGGAAAGCTTTATTTGCGTACATGGAGAGAAGGTGATTGGTTTGTTCCTTTAGGTATGAAAGGAACAAAAAAACTCAGTGATTTCTTCTCAGATGAGAAATATAGTTTAAAAGAGAAAGAACAGACCTGGTTGTTGTGCGATGAAGAAAATATCCTATGGGTGGTTGGCAAACGTATTGATAATCGCTATCGTATTCAAGAAACTTCTAAAACAGCTCTCATAGTGTTTTTTTCTACCTGATAGCAGGGTTTTATGAAAAACTTTCCTATATTTGTAGCATCTTTACAAACCTATGGTGTTGACTAAGGAAAAAATCTTAGGATAAACTACTCGGTTCATCAGCACTTTTACAATAAAATAAATACAAATAATAGATTTAGGCATTTATTCCTCATTTTGTGTGAGATAAATGCACTTCACGCAAACATTTCCCAATAATATGCAGAAATATAATATTCTCGAATTAAATGAGAAGTTGCTTACCGAACTGCAGAAAATAGCAGAAGAGTTAGGTATAAAAAAAGTAAAATCATACAAGAAAGAGGATTTGATATATAAAATCCTTGACGAACAAGCTATTTCTTATGCTGGCAAACAGGTTGAAAAAGCGAAAGAGAAAGAAGCAAAAAAAGAAGCCCAAAAAGCGGCAAAGCAAGTAGCTCCAGTTAAGGTTGCTGAGAAAAAAGAAAAAGTAGAAGAAAAGCCTGCAAAGCAGAAAAAAACAACTACGGAGAAGAAAGCACCTAAAGCAGCAACTGTAAAAAAAGAGCCTAAGGCAAAACCTGTAGCAAAAAAGGAGAATGAAGCAGCTGCTCCGGCGAAGGCTGAAGAGAAAAAAACTGAAAGTTCGAAAGAAATCAAACAGGCAAAACCAGTAAAGCAGGAGCCAGTAAAAGCAAAGCTAGAAAAAGAAGAAAAACAATCAGAGCAACCTAAAGTGGTAAAAAAGGTCATTCCTCCTTTGTTGCCGCCAGTTGTTCTTGAAACGAAAGAGCAACAGCAGCCAGTGGATAAATCTGATGCGAAAGTGGAAGATGGCGGGGCAAATAAAGACGCTCCTCAAGTTCAACAAAAACGTATGGTTTTTAAACACAATAAAGACACCGCTTCTGTTTTGGCAGATGTGTTGCCTATGCAACCAAAAGTTGAACCTGCTGAAAAACAAGTAGCTACTGATAAGCCTACGTTTAAAAATCGTCCAGGCGTAAACCCTCGTCAACAACATAATCAACCGCAAGAAAAAGTGTATGACTTTGATGGAATATTGATTGGAGTCGGGGTTTTAGAAATTATCCAAGAAGGTTATGGTTTTCTTCGTTCAGCGGATTATAACTATTTGTCATCTCCGGATGATATATATGTATCTCAGTCTCAAATTAAATTGTTTGGATTGAAAACAGGAGATGTGGTTGAAGGGACTATTAGACCTCCTAAGGAAGGCGAAAAGTTCTTTCCTTTAGTAAAGGTAGATAGAATCAATGGGCTTTCGCCTGACGAGGTTCGGGATCGTGTGCCATTTGATCACCTCACTCCTTTGTTTCCGGATGAAAGATTTAACTTGACAGCACGTAGGTCGTCTAAAGTGTTTGATCAGATAGCTGTACGGGTTGTTGACTTGTTTTCCCCTATCGGTAAGGGTCAGCGTGGATTGATTGTAGCTCAGCCTAAGACCGGGAAAACATTGCTGTTAAAAGATATAGCAAATGCTATTGCAGCTAATCATCCAGAAGTATATATGATTATCTTATTAATCGATGAGCGCCCTGAAGAAGTGACGGATATGGCAAGAAGTGTGGATGCTGAAGTGATAGCCTCTACCTTTGATGAGCCTGCTGACAGACATGTGAAAATCGCCGATATTGTTTTGAATAAAGCAAAGCGGATGGTTGAATGTGGTCATGATGTCGTTATTTTATTGGATTCAATAACACGTCTGGCTAGAGCATATAATACCGTTCAGCCGGCTTCGGGTAAAGTCCTTTCTGGAGGTGTTGATGCGAATGCATTGCAGAAACCCAAAAGATTTTTTGGAGCAGCTCGAAATATAGAGGGTGGAGGTAGTCTGACTATTTTAGCTACAGCTTTGACAGAAACCGGATCTAAAATGGATGACGTTATCTTTGAAGAATTCAAAGGTACAGGTAATATGGAATTGCAGCTTGATCGTAAACTGTCTAATAAACGTTTGTTCCCAGCCGTTGATATTGTGTCTTCAAGTACACGTAGAGATGACTTGTTGCAAGATGACAATACGTTGAATAGAATGTGGATATTACGTAAATATTTAGCTGATATGAACTCTTTAGAGGCTATGGAGTTTGTGAAGAAAAGAATGCAAGATACACGAGATAATTCTGAGTTTCTTGCTTCAATGAATGGCTAAAGAACACAATAGATATTAGAAAGAAGCATTTGTTTTCTCACAGATGCTTCTTTTTTTATGTTTTCTAACATCTTTCTTAATTT
>CAZSWS010000120.1:0-4602 GCA_964610765.1 uncultured Parabacteroides sp. | reverse complement strand
GGTGGATTTTTCAAGTCCAAAGGGATTAGGTTTCTTAGTTGGTCAGTCGATTGATAAATCATATTTATAGAAATATACTCAATGTTTGTAGATGAATCTACCCATTTTTCAAACACAAGTTTACTGCCTATAGGCGTTTTCTTTTCAATCGTTTGAGGTAATGAATACTCTTCAATGCCTAAAGCACTTGTAATGGAGCTAATGTTAGAATCATGTCCAACAAGGTAGGTAAACTTTCTATTTCGAGCATTTAACTCATCGTTTATATACACCAAAAGTGGATGTGCCACATTTGCAGCGACAATAGGAGCTGAAAAAAGAATATCACCATATACATCTTTTATCTTTGAAATACTTTCCCAATCTTCCTGTGTAAGTTCATTACCAAAAGCAGCTTTTCGTTCATCAGCAACTTCAAAATATTGTAAAATAAGCGCATCTGCTATCTGAGTACCCAATTTTAAAGAACCTTTCAAGTTTGGTTCTTTTCCTTGCTCAAATAATAATTGTGTGTTATAATCCGTGAGATTACAAAAATCGGTTTCTGTAGATATGGGTGCATTTTTCATATCAAGCACCTTGTAAAGTAAATCAAACGATGGCTTCAACGATTGGGTCAACGCTACAACACTTTTTTCTCCACCCAGCTCATTTATTTCTTTTAAGGCCTGCTTTATAAATCCGTCATTCACTTTCGTAAGACGAGGAAAAAACACAGGATCCATTTTACTGGGTGTGTAACGATGAAAAAAATTGTGATTGCATGTAGGCATAAAGCCGGCTTGAAAGTACTCAGCAGTAGCTATAGTTCTCTGCATACTATTTGCATAAATATAGACATCATCAACCGTAGGACATTGTCCTTCTTCAAATAAGCCTTCAGCTTCCAGCCATTTCCTAAAATACTGTCCCATCATCGTCTCTAAAACTCCCCCACGTAATGTCAGCTCACTGGCATTCGCTGACCAATCAGTCCATTCATGTGAGGTAACTTTGCCAAGCACACTGTTTTTTCCAGAAAGGGGTGCTCGAATATTATGCCTACTCAATACGACCACTTCTTTCAATTGATACTTCTCAGCAACTTCCTTAGTCTCATCAATCTGAGCTGTCAGAATGTTTACATTTGAGAGAATAACGATTAAAATCAAAATTGCCGAATACAAGCGTTGACCTGTACATGACAAAAATCGTCTCTCAGTTGTTTTTTGTTTTTTTGTTGTCATTTTTACTATTCTTAAACCTGATTAAAACAATATAATTAAACAATACTTTGCAATATTTAAACAGAATAACACCCTGTAATGTTTAATTTAACTAAAATATTTATTTCAACAAGAAATTAATTCGCAAAGGTAATTTTTCACTTCCATTGACAAAATAAAAGAACAGAAAAAATAACACAAAAATGAATAGACAAACAATTTGCAAGTAATAAGAGGCTTTTTAAGCTAATTCATTCCATCAACACATATATTTATTCAATTAACGAAAGATGCACAAACATTATGTCAGTATAGTTATAATCTTCAATAGTTAAAACCTAAGGCATTTTCTCTTAAAAACTTCTTGGAGGATGCCCACCATGCCCCCTGCCTTCACCCATTCTGCCACCTTGCATATCACTAGCCGTTCCACCTCCTTTAAACAAGCTGAATTTATAAATGAAATGAACCATAAAATAACTGGGTATTGTGTTGTAGTAAACATCTCTTATCTCTGTAGCCGAGGTTGTTCGAGATATATTACTTCTTTCTTTCAGAATATCATACATCTTAAATCGCAAAGTTGCCGCATTTCCTTTTAGGAACGAATAAGAAGCCGAAGCATTCCACAACAACTCTTTTTGCTCAAATCCGGAGGAGTATCCGGTATTTGTCGAATAATTGATATCACTTTCAATACGGAAATTAGCCGGTAGATAAATCGTTGTAGAACCTCCTACTCGATAATCAAAGGTTTCCTGATTTCTTTGACCTTCCAAACTATTAGACAGTCCTCTATATGTTATACTACCGTTCACACCTAAATCCAGGTATTCAGAACGAAAATTAAGGCGGAGATTTTCACTAAGAGTCCACTCTTTTTTCACATTCTCGTTCATATTCACAAAACCTTTATTGTTTGAAAAGGAAGCCATAGACATACTACTTACTGTGAATTTTTTGTTTTTTAAAGGCGTATTAAACATCAGGCGCATATTCCCTCCATAGTTGCCATTCACATTTTCATAAGTCGTTGTTCTTTTACCGGTAGAGATATCAAAATCACTTTTTGATACAATATCATTCACTACATAATTTCCATGAAGCATCAACACCAAAGATTGTTGTTTTTCAGAAATAAAATTTTGGAAGCGCAAGAAAACATTATTTGTATAAATCGGCTTCAAATCCGGATTACCAATACGAACATTCAATTGGTCAGACACATCCGCGACCGGCGAAAGTTGCTGCATAGAAGGTTGACTCGTTCGTCCGGAATAACTGAAACGTAAGTTCTTTTGCTTGCTCCACTGATAATCAAACCGTGCTGAAGGTGATATATTAAATACTGTTTTACGATAAGAAGATAAGACTTCATCCCCAATAAAATTTTCACTTTTCGAATAAGAAGGATCCAAGTTTACCCCTAGCGTGTATTCATATTTATCTCTTTTAGCCCTAAAATTCAACTTCACACTTTGGTTAATAAAATCATTCCGATAGTTTTTACTATAAGTTGTATCCAATTGATTATAAATACCTGATTCGTCCTGATTATAGGCGTTTTTTAATGATTCCTGCTTACTTCTATTAAATTCATAAATTAATTGCAAGAAATTATTTCTGCCTAGTGGTTCAACCCAAGAAAGCGATGCTCGGTAATTATGCCCCTTATTGTCATAACGCACATACTGGTCTACTAACTCTGAAGTTCCTTTATCATAATAATCATACAATGAATAAGCATTTTCCTTACTATACGAGTCGTTGTATCCCCCACGCAGTTCCAAACTCAAAACACGACCTAAATTATTCAATCTACGACTCACCAAAAGATTTCCGGATAAATCCAATCCATCTCCTTTTGAAAAGTTTTCGCCAACTCCCTCATTAATTGTGTCGTTATACATGTTTGACATGCTTGACCTACTCAACTCACTGGATTCAGTCTTACTGAAATTCATATTGGGTCTAAAAAGTATACTTGTCAAAGTATCCGGTTTCCACTCCAAACGTAAATCCACCCGTACATTATCACTTTTCGAAAGTGACATACTCTCTTCATTCGTATAAATCGTAGTATCTTTTTGAAGATTTTGAATATAACTTGTACCCTGAGCATCTCTATCTGAATGAGAATATTGCGCACTACCTCCGATAGTAAGCTTGTTGCTAAATTCCTTACTAAAGTTCAGCCCTCCATTTCCGGACTTTAAGACACCGCTACCTGCACCCATCATACCACCAAATCCACGTCTTCCTCCACCACTCATCCCGCTAAACATAGAAGAGGCTAAGTCTGAAAAGCCCATATTATTTGTGTTGTTCAATCCGCCTAAAAAAGAGAACTGGTCATTATTAACAAACTGATTAACCATAGCATTCCCTTCATAACGCTTTTCACTGCCATACCCCACAAAGGCATTACCAAACACGCCCTCTTTCATTCCCGGTCTAACCGTTAAGTTTATAATCGTCTCTTCATCGTCATCGTCAAATCCGGTGTAGGTAGACATGTCACTCTTTTTATCAAGCACCTGAACTTTATCAAACATCTTTGCAGGAAGATTTTTGGAAGCGACCTTCGGATCACTGGAGAAAAACTCTTTGCCATCCACCATAAACTTCTTTATTTCTTTCCCATTAACAGTCACCTTACCATCTGCATCCACTTCTACTCCCGGCATCTTTTTCAAAAGATCTTCTAAGGCAGAGCCTTCCGGTATCTTATATGAATCTGCATTATATTCTATTGTGTCATTACGTACGATAACTTCAGGAGCTTTACCTACAACTATTGCTTCATCCAGCATAATACTACTTTCAGCTAATTTAATCTTATCAAAGTTTAGCATTAAATTATTAGATGTAAGAGAGAAGCTTTCCTTGTGTTCTGCATATCCCAAGTTAGATACAACCAGGTAATAATCACCCAGTTCAACTCCATTAACCAGAAAGGAACCTTCGTTGCCACTAATAGCAGCTTTGACCAAGGTACTGTCTTGTGAATTAAAAACTCGAATAGTCGCAAAACTTATTGGCTCGTTTTTTACTTCATCAACAATATTTCCTTTTATAGTACCTGTTCTTACTTGAGCAAACGAAGTTGTCGTCAAAAGTCCGCCCAACAAAAACAAAAGAAATATTCTTAAATGTTCCATACTTACATATTTAAAGGGATTACAAAATAATAGACCTTTAAAAGAAGAGATAGTTTAAAGAGTTAAGAATATTTACCTACGATTTAACAAATAAAACCACAGCAGATAAATGATAAAAAGGGATAATTGGCACTTTAGCTATTCAGCTAGTTAGTGTATATTTAAGAAGGGTAAAAACAACTTCGGGGTCGTCTGTCTTTGTTGTTGACTGACGACCCCGAAGGAAAAAAAGAGGC
>CAZSWS010000119.1:0-4909 GCA_964610765.1 uncultured Parabacteroides sp. | reverse complement strand
AGTTGCGCAATGTCGTTCCAGGGCGTATGAGTAATTCTTTAGCTGTATAAAAGAAACCTTTATCTACATGAAATACACCCAGAATTAATTGCTGAATTAGGTAAAGAAAGTTAATCCTTTTCGTCTGTATATTTTGCCCGCAATTCGGGCAGAAGTTTTTTTCAACCGGATGATTACAGTTTTTGCATGAATCTTTCATTTCTCAAGCGAGTCTATTTGCTCTACGGAATAATAATAAGCAAAACTACAACTATTTCCCTAGAATGTAAAGATATACTACATGTATTCAACAGGGATTAGCCTGTTCTTTACCTAATATATATGTAAAAACTGTCATCGTTTTTGAGACTAAAAAAGTAATCATTTTTAAATATATGAAACGAAAAGTTGCTACATTTGCAGCATCAAAATATTGCGGAAATAGCTCAGTTGGTAGAGCATCAGCTTCCCAAGCTGAGGGTCGCGAGTTCGAGTCTCGTTTTCCGCTCGTTGAGAATGAGGGATTTGCAGGTTGCTGCGAGTTCCTCATTTTTCGTTATATGCAATTAATGTGCAGTATTTTGTTGAAGCAAAAAGTCAAGACACTTCCGAGTATTTAGCATGATGAATAGACCTGTTTACCCTCTAAAAACATAGATAAATCCCGATAACCTGAATTTCACATGCTGCCAAAATGGCAGTCTCTTGCCTGTTTGTAATTTGCTGGTTATGAGCTGCTTGCATAGACTATAGAGATCGATGAAAAAGGCAGTATTGAATTTATAAAAAGACTACTGTGTTTTTGCAAAAAGTCTATACCCTTTTTATCAAAAGACTATAGTCTTTTTTTTCTGCCATATTGTCTTCTTTTTTAGGTGGATTTCGGAGGGAATAAATGTCTTGAGGAAAGTGTTTTTTTGAGGTAGATAAATAGAGGCGGAATCTAATAGCAAAAAACCTGTCTTTTATGAAAAGAAGACAGGTTTTTGTATAAGTATCTTTTTAACCCTACTCGTGGTCATGGTCGTGATGCGCTTCGTCTGATTCCGCTTTGTTTTTGTGAACCGTTCCATGAGGATGTTCAGGCTTTGCGTAGATGGAATACAGTTTGAGAGGTTTGTCACCTTTGTTGATGATGTTATGCCATTTTCCGACAGGAACAAAGATTGCATCATCATCTTCAGCTTTTCTTACAAACGATAAGTTGTCTTTTGTGTCACCCATAAGTACTTCAGCTTCTCCTTCTTCAATGCGTAAAAACTGTTCTATATCATTATGCATTTCTAACCCCACTTCACCACCTACAGGAATGGTCATTACCGTTAGTTGTAGATAGTCGCCTGTCCATATAGCAGTTCGGAATGTCTCATTTTTTAATGTGTAGTCTTCTATATCAATAACAAGTGGCTCACTGCCAAAATCTTTGAAGACAACTTGTGCTTGTTCTGTTTGAATTTGCTCAGCACTTGCTTGTTGCTCATTCTTGTTGTTTGGTTGGCAAGCTGATAGTCCAATAAATATCAAACTTGCAAAGAGAATCTTTTTCATAGATTGGTGTATTTTAGTCGTTTGAAATCATAATGATTATGGCTGCTTTCAGAAAAGCTGAAACTTTAGTCTATTTGTAGAACATGACTCACGGCTGAAAAGTTTTGTAATGACTAGTCAATTAAACTGTTAAACCATAGAGAATCTCTATGGTTTTTAAATCTCACTTGCTTCTTAGGCGCTATTCTGTCTATTTTATTTAAGTTTGCAGTTGTAGAAGTAACCCAAATACTTGAAGAAATGGATATAAGCAATGTAACTGTTTTGATACCGGCTCATAATAGACCGGATAGATTGAGACGCTTATTGACTTATTATGCGAAAACCACCATTAAGGTGTTGGTTTCTGACTCCTCGTCAACGGTTTTTCCGGATGCAGATGAGTTCCGGGAAGTGATTTATCGGCATTTCCCCAATATGCTTTTTTTAGAAAAGATTAATCATGTCTTACCACTGATTGAGACACCCTATGTGGTTTTTTGTGCAGACGATGATTTTATAGTTCCGGAAGCAATTGATAAAATGGTCCACTTCCTGAATGATAATCCTGATTATATGACTGCTCATGGACATTACTTGACGTTTACTGAAGAGAGAAAGGGTGCTCTTGTCTTTACTCCCCGGTATATTCGTAATTTTAATTTTAACATAGACGCTGTAGAAGTCCATGATCGGTTAGTGCAATATCGTACAGCCTATGCTTCTATGCTCTATAGTGTCTGTCGAACCAGCCTTTTCAAACAGATGTATCAAGATGTGATTTCCCCTAATGGAGCATACGCCTTTCAGAATTTATATCTAGCTGAAGAGTATTATAATATATACACGACAATTCATGGAAAGCATGCTGTATTACCTGTTTTTTATGCTGCACGTGAGCGTATAAGAGGGTCGGCCGCCAGTATTACCATTCCTTTAGCACAGCTCCTTTCTTCTGCTGAGGAGAATGATGAATATCAAGGTTTTCTGGGCGTTTTATCTCGACGTCTCTCAATTCAAGATGGAGAAACAGAGGCAGAGGCTAAAAAGTATATCCATGACTTTTTATATGCTAAAGTGTCTGCTCCGACTGGTTGGAAACAAAAGATTATAAACTTTGTCGGTAGATACTCTTTTTTAAGTTTTCTAACTAATTTCTTTGATAAACGATATGAAACGAAAGGTTTAAAGGCCGTCAAAGGGCTGGAGAGCTATCCGTGTAAGTTTTCCACACCGGAAAAAGAAGCTATCATTCGAGCGATTCAGAGCCATTGATTACACCAGCCTCCACACTGTGTCTTTCTTTTTGATTGAAAGCTGTATCTTTGTTTTATATATTGAGAGCCTGTTTTTGGACAATTCTCAAAAAGTGAATTTAAGCAATATGTATTTTTGATATGAAAAAGTTAGCATTAGTAGGTAGTGGACGGCTGGCAACTATCGTTGCACAAGCAGTGTTAGATGGTGTGTTGAAAGACTATGATTTAATAGGTGTCTATTCTCGTACCCGTTCGAAGGCAGAACATTTAGCCAAGCGGATGGAGCAGGAGGGGAGGCTTTTGCAGGTCTGTGACAGTCTGAATGAATTATTGGCGCTTAAGCCGGATTATATAGTTGAAGCGGCTTCTCCGGCAGCGATGAGAGAATTGTCAATACCTGCTTTGAAAAATGGTACATCCATCGTGACTTTGTCAATTGGAGCACTGGCAGATAAAATGTTTTATCATGAAGTGATTGATACGGCAAAGGCTTATGGAACACGCATATATATAGTTTCGGGTGCAACCGGAGGTTTTGATGTGCTCAGAACCGCTTCCTTGATGGGCAATGCCTCTGCTGCTTTTTTTAATGAGAAAGGACCGAATGCATTGAAAGGAACACCTGTCTATGACGAAAGTTTGCAGACCGAGCAGCGAACTGTTTTTACCGGAAATGCAGCTGAAGCTATTCAGTTGTTTCCCACACGGGTAAATGTATCAGTAGCGGCTTCGCTTGCTTCCGTAGGACCGGAAAAAATGCAGATGTCTATGCAGTCAACTCCTGGTTTTGTGGGAGATACGCAACGGGTGGAAATCAAGAATGACCAAGTGCATGCGGTAGTCGATATTTACAGTGCAACACCGGATATCGCAGGTTGGTCTGTTGTCAGTACGTTGCTTAATATTGTTTCTCCGATTGTGTTTTGATATACATTTTCAGGTTGTTTATAACCTTTTCACTTAAACGGTCAAAAGCTTGTATAGTACGTCCTGTAGAAACTCTCATACACCGTACCTTGGGGTGGTCTAATAAATGTGTGCCACCTAGCGCATCTGTTGTGTCGCAGAAACAGAGGTTGTCTCCTTCCAGCCATTTGAGGAAGGGAGCTTCATCCCAAGCAGGAGAAAGACCGGTGTTAAATAATATTTTCTTATTGCCCATTTGCTCGAACTCCTCTTCATGAAGTAGTACGGTGTTTCTGTTCAAGCAGCAGCAGATTACCTCGCTTTCTGCAACCAACTCTTTGACAGGCAAGAATCGGTAGCCTTTAGAACGAGCTTGCTCCTTTTCGCTACGGGCAAAATAGGTGATTTCAGCTCCAAAGAATTTCAACGCATCGGCAATCATACCACCCGACTTGCCCAAACCAATAATTCCCGCTTTGATGCCGGTTATTTCACGGGGAGTACCACTCCAGGCATTTTGCTCAAAGCCATGAAGGCAACGAACCAACTCGCTGATAACGTATTCAACCACTCCTTCATCACCATAATCTCTGATACCGGTAACCGTAATACCTCGCTCGTTGGCATAACGAATATCAACATTCGCACTCTCAGGCGAGTAAAGTGAATTACACATCCCAATATATCGTACATTGGGGCATTTTTCAAGTGCAGCTTGATTGATTCGTGAGGTGTAGCTCAAAAGGACAGCATCGGCATCACCTATGCGTCTGGCTACTTCATCATCAGTTCCCGGAATCGTATCAAACGTGATTACTTCCTTCGCAAAAGTATGCAGTTCTTTTTCAGCAGAGGGAATTAAACTGACTGGTTCTATAGCAACAAGTTTATCAAACATAGCTTCTGTTTTTTTGTGTGCTTACAAAGTTAAAGAATTTGTTTAGAATTAGGTCTATGAGAATCGGGTTAGCCCTTGTGTGTGTGAAAATAAGTAGTAACTTTGCAGGCATAAAAATTGGAGAGGTGCTCGAGTGGCTGAAGAGGCTCGCCTGGAAAGCGGGTATACCCCAAAAGGGTATCGTGGGTTCGAATCCCACTCTCTCCGCAAAGGTTAAAAACCCCTGATACTCATTGAGTGTTAGGGGTTTGTTTTTATCTACAAAGAGAAGTCTTCTGATAAGACATTATTTTTTAGCTTTTGTTCGACCTCTGGGTGTGTTTTTTAAAAGCTCCTTTAG
>CAZSWS010000118.1:3642-5005 GCA_964610765.1 uncultured Parabacteroides sp. | reverse complement strand
GAGTATTAAACTGAACTATTGAGCTAAATTGTATACTTTTATCCTTATTTTAATTATAAACACAGCATTTGTTATGACTGAACTAAAAAATGAGTCTGATATTTTAATCGTTATTCCTTCACGTTTTGCTTCTACACGTTTACCTCGCAAACCGCTTATTCCTATTGCCGGAAAAGAAATGGTTTTGCGTGTAGCCGAAATTGCTAAGTATGTCTGCCAAAAAACAGAGAGAAGCAACTATGTAGTAGCTACCGATCATAACTCCATTTTTGATTTTTGCAAGGCAAATAACGTACCTGTCACAATGACTTCTGAGTCATGTAAAAGTGGGACTGAAAGATGTTGGGCTGTGGCTTCTAGAATGAAGGTTAAACCCAAACTCATTATTAATCTTCAAGGGGATAACCCTCTCTGTCCTCCTTGGTTTATCCTTGAAATGATAGAAGCCTGGAAAAATGATGAGCAAGGAGAAGTTTTCACTCCTTGCATACACTTATCGTGGGATGAATATGACCGCATGAAAGAAAGCAAAAAAGTCACTCCATACTCAGGGACTACTGTAGAAATAGACAAGCTTGGATACGCCTTAACTTTTAGTAAAGCCATTTTACCTGTGATTAGAAATAAAGAAAAGATGAAAGAAGTTATGGATAAATCACCCGTTAGAAGGCATATAGGCTTATATTCCTATACATATGAAGCTATTGAAAAGTATTTCAAAATAGAACCTTCACCATACGAAATTTCAGAAAAACTAGAGCAAATGCGGTTTCTCCATCACAGAATCTCAGTTAAAACAATCGAAGTCAGTCTTAGAGGACGAAAATCCATGTCAGGTGTAGACTCTCCGGAAGATATAGAAAGGGCTGAAGCTATTATTAAAGAGTTTGGTGAATTCGATCTTTCGCTATAAACAGGAAATCCTTATAGAATTTAAAACTTATATGAAGAGTAGAATAATCATTGCACGCCATGGGAACACTTTTAAAAAAGGAGAAACCCCTACTAGAGTGGGCGCAAGAACAGACTTGTCTTTAGTCGAAGAACAAAGAGGAAGAAGTATTGGTAAATTTCTTTATGAACATGACCTTATTCCAGATATTATTTACGCTTCTCCGCTTAAAAGAGCAAAGCAAACCGCAGAGCTAGCTATACAAGAAATGCATATAAACAAACGTATAATAAACCTGGATTCATTTACAGAAATAGACTACGGACCTGACGAAAACAAAACTGAAGAAGAAGTTATGCGTCGACTTGGTAATGGGAATCTTGATGCAGGAAAAAAAATCATTGATGCGTGGGATAAAGAAGCGATTGTTCCCTATGGCTGGTTGGTAAATCCCAAAGCTATTATCAACAC
>CAZSWS010000118.1:0-3542 GCA_964610765.1 uncultured Parabacteroides sp. | reverse complement strand
CAGATAATGAGTTCTAATTAGAATGCAAATACATTTGCCTTGCCGGTTAAAACTAAATTAAGAAGATATCTACCTATCAAAAGTTGTGCTTAAATAAGGTAAAAAAGACTTATCTTCTTTGATTATCACTTAAGTACTAAGAAATACCATTAATGATTCGGTTTTAAAAAAATAAATGACTTAATTTGTATTTACTAAAATATTAAACTGGAAAGCCTAAAACAATACTTTCCTAAAACGAGACTGCTATGATTAACTCTAATGAAACGACCGTGCCATCTCAAGAAAATGGTAATATGGAAACTAAAAACAATCCGACTAATAACGAAGAAAAGATTATTGCTCCGGAAACAGAAAAAAATGAGGACAAAACTGTTGAATCAATAAACAAAGAAGATTCTCATCCTCAAACTACCGAAAGTGCCCTACCCACACCTGAAAACCCAGCAAAGGATGAGCAAGAAAAAGTAGTAAAAGCTTCTTCTGAAACTGATAATAAAGAAGAATTTTCCAATGAAAAAACGGAACAAACTACTGAAAAAACACAATCTGTCAAGCCTTCTAAACAAGATATACTTGATAAACTAAAAGAGCTTTCAGATAATATCGGAGAGGTTTCTCGCACTGAATTAGAGTCTATAAAACATTCATTTTATAAAATACGTCGTGCCGAAGTTGAAGCTGAAAAAAAACTATTCCTTGAAGAAGGAGGTACAGAGGAATTATTCAAGCCCATAGCTAATGAATATGAAATACGCTTCAAAGAACTCCTTACAGCAATAAAAGAGAAAAAGGCAGCTATTGCCCAAGAAGAAGAAAGACAGAAAGAAGCTAACTATGCGCTAAAACTTCAAATGATAGACCGCTTGAAAGAATTGGCAGAAAGTCAAGATGATTTTAATAAGCTATACAATGAATTCAAGGATATCCAACAAAAATGGAAAGAAATTAAATCAGTCCCTCAGGAACATGCTAAAGAGCTATGGCGTAATTATCAATTATATTCAGAAAAGTTCTATGACATAATTAAAATCAACAATCAATTTAGAGATTATGATTTTAAAAAGAATCTTGAACTAAAAACAGCTTTATCTGAAGTAGTTGAAAAACTCATAGAAGAACCCGATGTTATCTCTGCTTTTCACCAACTTCAAAAACTGCATCAACAATGGAGAGAAATTGGTCCGGTTGCAAAAGAGTTTAGAGAAGAAATTTGGGAACGCTTTAAAGCTGCATCTACAGCTATAAACAAAAGACATCAAGAACATTTTGACTCACTTAAAGAGAAAGAGAAAGACAACTTAGAGCAAAAAACAGCAATCTGTGAAATATTGGAAACCATCAATTATGATGAGCTAAAAACATTTAAGGATTGGAACATAAAGACTAAAGAAGTTATTGCACTACAAGATAAATGGAAAACAATTGGTTTTGCTCCTAAAAAACAGAATGTAAAGATATTTGAAAGATTCAGAGCTGCCTGCGATGTTTATTTTAACAAGAAGAGTGAGTTCTATAAGGACGTTAAAGGTGAAATGGACAAAAACCTTGAACTCAAAAAGGTATTGGTTGAAAAAGCAGAGGCAATGAAAGACAGTACAGAGTGGAGAGAGACAACTGAAAAAATGATTGCCATTCAAAACGAGTGGAAAGAAATTGGTCCTGTACCTAGAAAATTCTCAGATAGTATTTGGAAGCAGTTTATTGCCGCTTGTGACTATTTTTTCGAACAAAAGAATAAAACATTTGCTTCTCAAAAAGTTGAAGAAGTCGATAATTTAGAAGCCAAAAAAGCTCTTATCGAAAAAATAGACAACTTAGATATAAATCTCAGTACAGAGGAAGCTCTTGAGCAACTGAAAGAACATATTAACACGTGGGCTTCTATTGGTTTTGTCCCTTTTAGGGAAAAAGATAAAATAAATAAGATTTATCATACAGCACTAGACAAACAGTATGACCGTTTAAAAGTGGATGTAAAAGACCGAAAGATGCAGGCTTTCAAAAGCAACATTTCTGAAATAGTTAGCGGACAACAAGGAAAAGGCAAGCTCTATAGTGAAAGAGAAAAACTCATGCGAACTTACGAGCGGATTAAAAATGAACTCGCTACATACGAAAACAATATTGGATTCCTTAGCGTTTCATCCAAAGGAGGAGGTGGACTCTTAAAAGACATGGAACGTAAAATTAGCAAGTTAAAAGAAGATATGGAGTTGATTATACAAAAAATCAGTACAATTGATGAAAATTTAGAATAAAAAGTAAAATATTTTCAAACGATAAAAAAAGACTGTTATCCTGAAAGAATAACAGTCTTTTTTATACAAGCAATTAAAATGGCTATACTCCATTATTTCAACCCAGGACATGAAACGGCTATACGTGTTGACTCTCCACACTATATGCCCCCAAAAAACATTCAAACAATGATTCATGATCTCTCTTTACTTCCCCAATGGTATGGAGAAAAGGATGATTATGTATTTGTTGAATCTGATATAAAAGGTACTCGCAATAACATAGTCTATGGTTTAGAGCTTCCACAGATTATCAATAAAAAAGCTTTGATTTCTCAGAAAACAGCAGAGTTAAAACTCAATCCCTGGGGACTAACATTGCCTGCATTACATTATTTCCAACAACTTAACGATGAAGGAGCTAATATTGCGCTCCCTAGTTGGCAAAGCAAAATAAAAACATTTACTCACAGACGTTTTGCTGCCTACTGCCTTAGGCTACTTTCTGATGTATTCCCAGTTCAACCACCTTTCTTCTGCTCTACGCTAAATGATGTAAAAGCATATATGCAGAAACAACCTCCACCCTATATTCTTAAAGCTCCCTATTCAAGCTCAGGAAGAGGTATTCGCATTATCAGAAATAATCGTTTAGATACGAGTGATATTCTTATTATCAATGGGATTCTAAATAAACAAAAAGAGATTAGCATAGAACCATTGCTTGATAAAAAATGTGATTTTGCCCTTGAGTTTTACTTGAATGGAAAGGGACAACTTTCTTTTGAAGGTTTCTCACTCTTTTCAACGGATAATTCAGGTAATTTCAGTGGCAATTATATTGGGGATCAAAGAAATCTTATAAATCAACATTTACTTCCTTATGTATCTCTTGAGTTAATTAATCAAACAGTAATAGAGATTACAAAAGTATTAGAGCATGAACTAAGTAATATATATAAAGGATATCTTGGGGTTGATATGATTATATATAAAAATGAATTTGCCAAATATACAATTCATCCTTGTATCGAAATAAATATGAGATACACTATGGGTTTACTTGCCTATCAACTATATAACAAACATATTTACAATAAATCAAAAGGAGTATTCAAAATTGATTTTTTTAAAGCTAAAGATGAAGCTTTAGCATTTTATTATAAATACGAAAAAGAACACCCTATACAAACCATTGACAACAAGATAAAAAAAGGTTTTCTTTCATTATGTCCAATAGGAAATAATACGCAATATGTTGCATATATAATTATTGAAGAAAACTCACTGCAGGAAACTTAA
>CAZSWS010000117.1:0-5054 GCA_964610765.1 uncultured Parabacteroides sp. | reverse complement strand
CCCATCAAGCTAAGTCCTTGTGATGGATATCCATAAAACAAATCATACTTCTGAAACAACAGGTTGTTTGCCTTGGCATACACAGAGAATGTATCATTTAACTTCCAGATAGCTGTTGCATTCAGGTCGTTAATGGCATTCATTTTTGTGTTTTCAGGTGTATTCGCGCTGTTTCTAATCAAAGCTTCACGTCCTGTTCCGATATAGTAGTTTACATCTAATGTGAGCTGTTCTACCGGGCGAAGTTTGATGTTTGCATTTAGTTCAAATGTAGGTTTGCCGTAAGCCTTTAAATCGTCAAACTGTAGAATGGTTTCAGCACCTTCAGCCGAAGCTGATAGTGTATAGGGAACACTTCCTTTTACGTCCCAAGCCTTGTACTCTCCTCGAATAGAGAAGTCTATTTGTTGCTGGAAACTGTAATTAAACGAAGCACCTAGTTTAAGCACGTTGCTGTTTTTTTGCAAGATGTTGACATCGTTAGTGAAACGACTGCTAAGCCCGGGAGTATAGAATAGCTCATGATCGGTAATTCGGTATCCACCATAAACGTTCATCCATGCACCAGCTCCTAGATTTGCTTTTACTCCAAGCATGGCATCTAGTTTGGTTTTAGAAGGAATGGCACGCAGGTATGAGCTTACGTATTTATTTTCCCATGACTGTTGCTGGAAACTGTTTGATTTGACTTCTCCGGTCGCACTCAAATAGACGGTTGCTTTTTCGCCTGCTTTAATTTGTGCAGTGATATCCGGCGATACAAACACCTTGTCGTTCACGCCGGTGATAAACATCAAGTTAGCACCTATGCGTAGGTTCCAGCTTTCACCTTCGACTTGGTAGTATGGATTCAATGTTAACTCCATATAGTTGTCGTACGAGCGTTTAGAAAGGCTGTCGGCCTGTTCGGGTTCGCCGTATGTAAAGTAGTTCATCTTAGCTGTTGCACCAATACGCTGATCAGTCAGGAAAGGTTTGAATATGCCTATTTCTCCATAAAGGTTGCTTTCTTTCAGACCGTCATATAAAGACAGCGGGTTCAGCATTTGTGAGGCATATTTTTGTGTGAATCGTGTGAAACCAAAATCGACTAGATAACCTAAGTCCAGGTTTTCTTTTGACTCGAGTCCTATATGCGCATTGAATGTTTGATTAATTTGATTTTTTGTTGGGTCCTTTTCTAAATCAAACGTAGGGGTTTGTATTTCCCCCGACTCATTGAAGGTTGGAATAAATGATGGATACCCATAGTAGTTAAACCCGGAGTAGGCAAATGAAGCACCTGTGCGTAGGGTCGCATTGTCAAAACCGTGACTGTAGTTCAGCCCGCCAATATTATCATTGGCTTTGATTTTAGTTTTCAGCCCTTCTGCATAATCTTTTAAGAACTTAACTTTCCCATTGGTTGAACGATGTGACAAGAACACGTTGAGTTGGTCTTTATCAGTACTTAAAATATGGTATCCAAAGTCTCCATTGATATTCATATAGTTGCCTATCCCAAAATTGAAATAGCCTCGGCGCTTATTGTAGTCAATAGCCGTCATTATCTTTCCGGATGGTAGAATGGTGATTTCTTTTGAGGGTTGAACAGGAAGCACAAAGCGTGAAAATTCTATGTTTCTTTTTATAACCTGAGGAACTATAATGTCCGGCAGAACATTCACCTTGTTTGCATCTTGTACGGTTGGGTTAAACTCGCGTTCAAGTGTTAACTCACGTTTTAAGTCTTCTTTCTTTTTCCCGTCTTCTTGCGCAGTAAGCTGCAAGCAGACTCCTGATAGAAGAAAAACACTTAATAGACTGATTATATATTTTTTATTCATTGCTTTAGTATTACTGTAGTTTGCTTAACCTGTTTTCTATCATCTCATTAATCTCAGCATTGCTGTTGTAATTGTTCTGTAAGCTCACTAAGTATTGGCGAGCCTGGAAGTCATCTCCTTTAGCTACATATACATCAGACAGCAAGATAAATCCTCTTGCTAACCAGTATTGGTGAGGCGTTCCGTTTTCTATAAAGTTCATCAACTCTTTTTCTGCTTTATCTAACTCTCCGGCATCTGAATATACTTTTGCCAGCAAATATTTAGATTCAGCACCATGCACATTCCGTGTATCTCTACTTAACTCTTTTAGGTCGGTTATTGCATTGCCTTGTTGGCCAAGCGTTATATAAGCTTTGGCTCTTAGATAATGAGCTTCTGTGCGAATTTCAGGAGAGAGCTTGTTGTTTGATAGCAAGTTTTCTGCAGATGAAACGATGATTTCCGGTTTGCCGGTGTATTGCGCACAACGCATGATGCCTAATTGTGCTGCCTCCTTGTTTTCAGGTTTCTCAGCAAATGAGAAGAGAAGTTCGAAACTGCTGAGTGCCTCTTCATAATCTTCTTGCAGGTATTCGATTTCAGCTTTTCTAGCTTGTGCTTCTTCTCTAAAACGAGTGCTTCCTTTTTCCAGTACTTTTACGAAATAAGGTTTTGCCAAATCGTATGATTGTTTGTTGAAAGCAATACTTCCCAGGTAGAAATTGGCATTTGCTTCGAATGCACCATTAGGGAATTTATGCAGGTAGTTTTCTAAACTGGTTTTTGCTGCTTCATTATTGTTTTGCATAAACTGTTTTTCAGCAGCTATATACGTCAAGGAATCTTGTTCTGTAACATTGATACGAGCAGACCCACCTAACGAGTTTGTGTATTCTGCGTATGCTTCCACATTGTTCATATCTACATATACGGAGCGTAGGTCTTGTAAGGCGGTTTGAGCCTCTTCACTGCCCGGATAGTTAGCCACCACTTGTTTATATGCTTCGGCTGATTTTTCCGGTTGGTTGTTATTATAGTATAATAGACCTAATTGGATACCCGCCTTTCTGGCGAATGAGCTTTGTGGATGTTCTTTGAGTAATTGGTTGAATGCGGAGGCAGCCTGGTTGGCATTTTCCATCAATACGTATGAGCGTCCTTTCTCATACAAGGCGTCATCAACATATTCAGAGTTGGGATAGTCTGCAATTAACCGATCCATTTCTCTTACTTTCTCGCTGTATTTCTTTTGTAAACCAAGAATAAATCCTTTTTGGAACACGGCGTAGTCACTTCCACCGGGGATTAATGATGCAGCACGAGCATAGCTCTCTTCAGCTGCAGTGAACTGGCGGTTATAGTATTGGCAGTCACCAATCCGATTGAAAGCATCTGCATAAGCTGCCGACTTTTGATCTTTTTCAGAAGAGATATATCGTCTGAAGAATGACAGCGCATCGTTATAACGTTCTAGTTTGAAATAGGAGTAACCTAAACTATATTCAGCCAAAGCATTTATTTCGTTTGAACGTCCATTGTTGAGATAGGTTCTATAATCATTGATTGCTCGGTCGTATTCTCCTAGTCGGTAATGTGATTCTCCTTTCCAGAAATAGGCATCCGCCATTACGGCAGGCATATAGCGACCGATGGCAATGCTTTGTTCGAAATAAGATATAGCATCCGTGAAGTTTGCATTGGCAAAGCTTTGGGTACCCAATTGAAACAATACATTTTGTTTCGCACCCATAATTTTATCACTGGGATGTTTAATCTTTTCAATCGAGCGTAAGGCTGCGTCATAACTTTTAGTCGTCAAATATACTTCGACCAAATAGTCATTCACCTTGTCAGTATAAGGAGATTGTGGAAAATCGTTAAGGAAGTTTTCAAATACGGTAACTGACTCGCCAAATCCGGTGAAAGAAGTTTCATGAATCAGTAGTGCGTAGTTGTATGTGGCGGCCTCTTGAACAGCCCGGTCAAATGTTGAAGTTGCTGCAAGCTCAAAAGCAAGACGGGCATTTGCTTTTTCGTTGAGGTTCAAATAGCTTTGACCTAAATAATGATACGCATTTTGTGCTAGCGCATCATTTTCTTTTACCGTTTGTGACAAGGTGTTGATAGCATCTTGAAAATCACCTCGGTTATAGTAGCAAACGCCTAGTATATATTGATCACCACGCAACGGTTGTGGGGCAGAAGAAACATATTCACTTAGGTGATTGATAGCTCGAGCCTCATCACCCGAATAGTAATAGGCATTTCCTAAAATTCGATGCGTTTCAGCGATGTTTTCATTTTGAGGATAGTTCTTCAGCAGTTCTTCTCCAATTTGAGTTACTTTTTCGTAGTCAGCTTGTATATAGTAGATTTGAGCAATGTAATACAACGATTGCTCTTGGTATTCCGGATTCGCTTTTAAACGGTTAAATTCGCTCAGAGCTTCGGTGTATTGTCCATTTGAATAGTCTATATAGGCTAGGTAATAAGACGATGGAGCCTGATATTTAGTGCCTATTTGGCTGATACGGCGAAAGTAGGCTTGTGCCTCTTTAGGTTTTCCGGTTTGAAGTAGCGAGTATGCCAAGCGATAGGTGTACTCCTCTTGTGCTTGTTTATTTAATAAATCTATATCAGCTTCCCGATACCAGAAGATGGCTTTTTCATATTCTTCTTTTCCGAAATGAGTCGAGCCAATCATGAAAAACAGCCGATCTCTATGTGGAGTATCAGGATAGTCTTCCAGATATGACTTTAATAGCTCGGGGCTGTCTTCGCGTCCTTGCATATAAATAGAATATACAATCATGTATTCAGCTTCCTGGATTAATTCCGGATTGTCTGCATGTAATTTGTAGGATGTGAGTTTGTCAATACATCCGGAGTAATTGTTCTTTAGAAACAATTCTTTCCCTTCCGTAAACAACCGATCCGGCGATATGAATTGAGCCGTACGCTGTGCGTAGGTCAATTGAAAGGCAGCAAGCAGACCCAGTGTTAAAAGAATTTTTTTCATCTTATTTATCATTTTCAAAGCATTTGTATTCTCATATAGTGAAAAAGGAAAACATTCGCGTCATGTAAACATCAACGCTTGGTATAGATAACCCTCCAATTAGCAGGGCATTAAAAAAAGAAACGCCATTCCTTTTTATCTTTACGCAAAGATAACTGTTCGAAAGCAAAGCATAGCCTTCTTTTAGTAAATTTATGATTTGACCACATCACCCAACAAAACCTGAA
>CAZSWS010000116.1:0-5113 GCA_964610765.1 uncultured Parabacteroides sp. | reverse complement strand
AAAAGCCTCTTTATCCCGTAGGGATTATATATGGGTAGAATCCTATAATATATAGGGTTGGAATGCCGTAGGTATTTAGCATCAAACCAACCATTGATGACCGTCGCGGCTAGTGCGATCCCGCATCGGAGTGCGGGATGACGGCGTATGGTTTTGATGGCGTTATCCTATTGCATACCTAACGGCATGCGAGATGCCGGGAGGGTCGGTTTTCTACCCATATGCCATGCCTACAGCATGAAATACCTTTGTCGGTGTTTTTGTTTGTAATAGGGTGACCGCCAGTCGCCCCTACGCCTTTCTACTGATAAAGATACGAGTCGCGAAGGAGGATATAGGAAATGATGACGGCAAAAAGCAATACATTGCGTGAGGTGGCGGCCAGTGTTTTATTCAGCATCTTCCCTTCCAGTCTGCGAAGATCTAACCAAGCTATATCGAACAGGATGATAAAAAACAAGATAAGCAGCCAGCTCCACCAAGGTTTCCCCATCAGCACCGGGGCAGCAAACAAGATGGCTAAAAAACCATTGGCCAGGTATGCTACTCGTCCGAACTTACGCCCAAACAATACGATGGTTGTTTTCTTCTTAGACGCTTTATCTTGCTCATAATCCCGATAATTATTGACAATTAAAATATTGATAGAGAGAAAACCGAGAGCCAACGATAATAACCACGCCGGAGTAGTAATGGTAAGCGCCTGCACATAATAGGTGAGTGTGACCGGAATAATCCCATAAAAGAGCAAGACACAAACATCTCCCAGTCCGTTGTAAGCCAACGGGAAAGGACCGGCAGAATAAGCCAGCACAGCAATAGCGATAGCCACCCCTACTAAAATCAACTCCCAACGCGTCATCCACACCAAGATAAGTCCAAATAGACAAGCGGCCCCCAACATCAATAAGGTAGCGATTAACATGGCACGAGGTGTTATCCATCCGGAGGCTACAGCACGCTCAGGTCCTAAACGGTCATCACGGTCAGCCCCTTTTTTAAAATCAAAATAGTCGTTCGCCAAGTTACTGGCTATCTGTGCAAAAAGCGCAACCAGGAAACATAGCATAACCGGAGTCCACTGAAAAACCTCATCATGAACAGCCAAAGCAGCCCCCACCATAACAGGGCTTATAGAAGCCGCCAAGGTTTTAGGTCGCGCCGCCTCTATCCAAGCATGTATCGCCTTTTTCTTTTCCATCTGTTTTATAAATCTTTTATTTTAAGCGGATTGAAGGAGATATTTTCATCGTACACATCCGTTCCTTCAACTTCTTTAATTTTTTTCACTACCCGAACAGTGATGGGTAAAACCAGAATTTCATAGCCTGTCTTCATCAATGCCTGAAGCCCCATGAGGACAAACAAGTCTTTAACCGGGATAATTCCTCCAAAAGCGATGGGGAAAAATATCAGAGAGTCTAATCCTTCACCCGCAATGGTTGACACAATGGCGCGTAAAGAAAAATGCTTTCCTTTGGATCGAAGCTTCATCCGACTCATGATATAGGCGTTCATGAATGAACCGGCAAGGAAAGCACAAAGGCTGGCAAAAACGATGCGAGGAGTCATACCAAACACAAAATTAAAATGTTCAGCCCCCTCCCAGTAAGATGCCGCCGGCAAGATAACAGCCAACTGAGCCACCCCTACGACAAAAAAGTTCATCGCAAAAGCTACCCAGATGATTAAACGCGTTTTTTTATAGCCCCATATTTCGGCAATGCAGTCGTTGACTACATACGAGATGGGAAACACAAGCATTCCGGCTGTAGCCGTGACAAAACCAACTTGAAGGATTTTGGTTTCTAAGACGTTAGCAGCAATCAGGCATACCGTAAACAGTATGCCCAGAAACATAAATGGTAAGGATACGTTTTTTTTCATTTTTCTCTTGTTTTTAAAGTGGTTAATCAAGCACACTCCACATCACTCAAAAAGAGGATGTTTCTTTATAAATCAGGTGCAAATGTACGCAAAAGCTTGATATAGTTAATACTGGATAACCTGATTCTTGAAAATTACCATTCAGGGAGTTTACAAAAGAAGCCGTTCATCATGGATGAAAAACAAAGACTTAAAAACCGGAATACACAGATTGGGAAAACTATTTAATACGTGAATTATAAGATAATATGATGCGCTGTTGTGTTTTTCCTATCGGGAAAAATAGTTCTTTTCTTAATTTGATTTCGTAATTTTAATACCGAATTAATCACCAAAAAAATAAATCATGAAAAAAGAGAAGAACTATTTAACCTCTGAGTCCGGAAGACCAATTCCAGACAACCAAAACATCGAAACAGCCGGTCCGCATGGTCCCGCTTTATTACAAAACGCCTGGTTGCTCGAAAAACTAGCACATTTTAACAGAGAACGTATACCCGAACGAGTGGTACATGCTAAAGGGTCGGGAGCATTTGGCACCCTGACTATCACTCACGACATTACGGCCTATACACGTGCTTCGATTTTCTCAGCAGTAGGAAAGAAAACAGATTTGTTTGTGCGTTTCTCTACTGTTGCCGGAGAAAGAGGAGCCGCAGACACAGAGCGCGACGTTCGCGGATTTGCGATGAAGTTCTATACAGAAGACGGCAACTGGGATTTAGTTGGGAACAACACCCCGGTATTCTTTATCAAAGACCCCTTAAAGTTTCCGGACTTTATTCACACGCAAAAAAGAGACCCGGAAACAAACTTGAGAAGCTCTACAGCTGCCTGGGACTTTTGGAGTCTGTCTCCTGAGACCTTGCATCAAGTAATGATATTGATGAGCGACCGAGGAATACCTCAGAACTTGCGTCAGATGCATGGATTTGGCAGCCATACCTATAGTTTCATCAATGCAGATAATAAACGCAGCTGGGTTAAGTTTCACTTTAAAAGCTTACAAGGAATTGCCAATTTCACCGATGCTGAAGCAGAAGAAGTAGTAGGAAAAGACCGCGAATATTCACAACGAGACTTATTCAACCATATAGCTGAAGGAGATTTCCCCAAATGGCGTATGTGTATCCAACTTATGCCCGAAGAAGATGCAAAAAATTACCGTTTCAATGCGTTTGACCTAACTAAAGTGTGGAGTCAAAAAGACTACCCATTGATAGAGGTAGGCATTATGGAGCTGAATAAAAATCCGGAAAACTATTTTGTCACCGTTGAACAAGCCGCCTTTAATCCGGCCAATATTGTGCCCGGTATATCCTACTCGCCTGACAAAATGCTCCAAGGACGATTATTTGCCTACGGGGATGCACATAGATATCGGTTAGGTGCTAATGCAGGTAGCCTACCTATCAATGCCCCTCGATGCCCCGTGCATCATTATCACCGGGACGGCTATATGCGTTTTGATGACAATGGCGGAAATCAGGTGAATTACGAACCGAACAGTTTTGGAGGACCTACTGAGCAATCGCAGTATCAAGAGCCCCCCTTGCGACTGGAAGGAGATGCTTATAATTATAATCACCGGGAAGATACGGATTATTACACACAGCCCGGCGATTTATACCGTTTGCTTCCGCAGGATGAAAAAGACAGATTGCATGGCAACGCTGCTCGCTCTATGCATGGAGCACCTGAGGAAATTCAAATCCGTGCCATAGCTCGTTTCTACCAAGCAGATGAAGCCTGTGGAAAAGGCATTGCCAAAGAGCTAGACATACACATAGACAAGGTATTGAATGAAGTGAAAAGACAACAAAAGGAAGGTATTTGACCGTTGTTTATGAAATAGGAAAGCTGCCGAAGAGTTCTTTTTCGGCAGCTTTCCTATTTTATTTACATACAAATGCTTTTCGGATAGTTTTATGCTCGCCGTCCGGATGGTAAACCTCAGCAAAGAAGATATATATCCCTGTTTTTAAAGCGCTCGCATTTTTCTGCCAATGTATTTCACCGGATGTACCTAGCAATTCATTGTTCATAACTTCATCGATTTTTCTCCCCATCGCATCAAAAATCGTGGCGCGACAAAAGTATCCCGCCTTATTCATTTTATACTTAATCAGGTAGTTATCGGTCAGCTCCATATATTCAGGAGGAAGTATTTCCACCTCATCCCCTTTTTCACTCAATAGATACTGTGAATTTTGATAGCCCGGCGTTCCTCCTTCTGCTTGCATAGATGCAGAAGTCCAGTTAGAAGCCAACTGAGACTGAGCGTCAGGATTAATCCGCTCCAACGAAATACCTTTTTTATTTTTCACCCCTTGTTGATGCCAAGAAGAAGAATAATGCACTTCGTCAACAATCTCTCCGTCACTCTTCCTGTAAAGAACAACTGAAGAAGAAGCATTGGCTAAGACGGGCAATTTAATTTCATGAATGGCTGAAACAGGGGCGCGCAGGTAGTAATCAGTCACCCCATCCTTTTGAGAAGTAAAGACGATATATTCGTCCGGTTGCAAATCATTGTCTGTTGCTGCAAGTGGATAGGCAGTGCCTAATTCTCCATTTGCTTTACGGGTAGAAACAATCAATCTATTTATTGGCAGCGCCTTACCTGAACGGTTATATAACTCTATATATTCGCTTCCACCGCTATGGGGGTCGGGTAGCAACTCATTGATAATAATATCGAAAGGTTGAATTTCCGATTCATTTTCCGGGTCGGGTTTTTCCACTTCCTTATTAGGAGCAGAGTTTGCACCTCCGGGTGTGCCACCTCGTGGGTCAGTCGACAGATGCCATGCATACGCTTCACCTCGCTCCCACGACTTACCCGGCGTAGCTTTGGCATACCCCACCGCATCAATTAATTTACCCGTGGGGTCGGTAAGTGCCAGACTCTTTCCCGTATTGGCTAAACCGGCAGGAAATGCAGACAAAGCCAGTTTGATACCATCCGGGGCTAGTTGAATGGCTCGACCTTCCCGATATAGTAGTCCATAGCCTTTAGCAGGCAATATTCCGAAGGGAAGCTCAACCGCCTTTTCACCATAGTATAGGGTCCAATCTTTTAGGTCAATAGACTCATCGGTTGCATTATAAAGCTCGATGTATTCCGTTTCGGGCAGACTTGCACCCTTCGGATCTGCCATCACTTCATTGATAAGCACACTCCCATTGACATAGGTTGGTTTATCCTTGTCTTTATCTTTATCCT
>CAZSWS010000115.1:0-5620 GCA_964610765.1 uncultured Parabacteroides sp. | reverse complement strand
ATGCACTACCTCCAAAAGAAAGCTGTTTCTTTATTATCGCCCTGCCAACTTCTGGGATGCAGTTATATCCTCTTTTCTTTAGTTGTTCTATTAACGTTGTTTTTCCTGAACCAGGACCTCCTGTTAATATGTAAAAATTGTTTTTTAAAATCATAAAGCTTATTTTTTATTATAAATAACAGAAAAATTCAATGACAATAATTATTATACTGCCATGAGTGAGAAAATGAAGGAGATTATATAAAGATGGGGGAATAGTGGTTTTTTATCGAATAAAAAACCAAAACACCGTGAGAGGAGAAAAGGCTTGATTGTGAAAATTTAGGAAGGATTTCCCTTTGTAGTATCAGGGCTGATACTAAACACAAATATATACTTTTTTCATAAAACACAATGCAAAATATATACCTAGATTAAACATGAGAACTATTCTCGCTCAACTAACTAATTGAAAAGTTAATTCAGTCAGGTTATCAACCGATAAAAATATAATATAGAATGGATAAGCTACTAGACGAAAATAACGAAATCATTATCTCTCTTCTTTATTCTTTAAGCGAGATTCAGGAAAATGTGGATATGAGTTCCCAAATCTTTACAGAATTGATTATTTATTTTGTGTAACTTTAAGGCATATACTCCCTTAATGAGTGAATATAAACCAAACATAGCAATGAAAATATTAGTCATTGAAGATGAGTTTGAACTATTACAGTCAATAAATGAATTTCTTATAACTGAAAATTATGTTGTAGAAACGGCAACTAGCTTTGCAACAGGAATGGACAAGGTTATGATTTATGAGTATGATTGTATCTTGCTTGATATTTCTCTTCCCGGAGGAACAGGTCTCAAAATATTGGAAGAAATAAAAGAGAACGATATCAAAGCTAATGTTATCATCATTTCGGCAAAAAACTCTATCGAAGATAAAGTTGTAGGGCTTGATTTGGGCGCTGATGACTACTTGACAAAGCCTTTTCATTTTACAGAATTACACGCCAGGATAAAAGCCGTGCTTCGACGTAAAAAATTAGATGGCTCCAATCAATTGAATATTGGAAATATTGCAATAGACTTTGAACAACGAAAAGTTCTTGTGGCTGGCAAAGAATTGAAGCTGAATAGAAAAGAATACGACATCTTAACTTTCTTTGCAACTAACACCAATCGCTTGATAACAAAAGAATCTTTGGCAGAACATGTTTGGGGCGATAATATTGACTCCGCAGATAGTTTCGACTTTGTATATTCACAGGTGAAAAATCTGAGGAAAAAGCTTAAGGACAACAACTCGGATATAGAGATTGACAATGTATATGGTGCAGGCTATAAGATGAAAGTATGAAATTAGCAAATCATTTAGGCATAAGGCTTACAGGACTTTTTGTTATCATATTTCTGATATGGTCTGTCATCTATTTCTTTGCCCAAATGCATGAGATATACGATGGCATAGATGAGGGATTAACTAATCTGAAGCAAGAGTTTATAGTTCAAGCCAATAAGGATGCTGCATTTGTAGAGAATATGGAGAAATATAACCCTATCAATATGATTGTTAGGGAAATCAGTTACGAAGAAGCAATCAACTTAAAAGAAGAGCACCAGACTACAAAGATATATTTTGAGACAGAAAAAGAATTCGAAGAAGTTAGGATATTAACGACAGCTTTCCGGTGCGAAGATAATGAGAAATATTATCGGATTCAGTTCTTTACTTCTACGGTAGAGTCCGAAGACCTAGTGGAGAATATGCTTATGTTATTAGTTATTCTTTGGATAACGCTCAGCATGCTTCTTTTCTGGGGCAATAGATATATCATCAGACGTAGCAGTAAACCTTTTAGTGAGCTGCTTGATAAACTCCATGATTTTAATCTTGGACAGACAAAGATGATTGATTTTCCCAAAACAAATATCTCGGAGTTTAGGGCTCTCAACCAAACAGTAGAAGCTTTGCTGAAAGAGAATATTCAAGCCTACAAAGAGCAAAAGATATTTATTGAGAATGCCTCTCATGAGCTTCAAACTCCTATAGCAGTCATAATAAGCAAGATAGAGTTATTGATGGATAAAGAAAGCGTTACAGAAGAGCAAATAAAAGAACTTAGTTCTATTTTGAGTAACCTAAATAGAATCAAACGTTTGAACAGTAGCTTACTTCTGCTATCTAAAATTCGAAACAAACAATTTACAACGGATACAGAAGTCTGCTTAGAAAGCATTGTAAGTGAGGTATGTGAAAGTTTTGAAGATATCATAGAGCATAAACAAATTTCGCTAAAAGTAGACATAGAGTATCCGCCTGTCTTAAAAATGAATAGTGATTTAGCTCATATAATGGTCAGCAACTTGGTAAAGAATGCAACTAATTATAACACTCCAAATGGGGGTATAGAAATTGTCCTAAGGGAAAACTACTTTGCCATAAGTAATGATGGGAATCCCCTGCCTAAAGGAATGAATATTTTTGAAAGATATACATCAGGAGGAAGCTCTAACGCATCTACAGGCTTAGGCTTGGCAATTGTATCGTCTATCGTTGATATTTACAACTTCAAAATAAGCTATTCTTATGAACAAAAGCATATTGTGACTATCTATTTCAAATAAAAAAGAGCGTCCTCCAACTTTTCCCAAATCTTTACAGAATTCGACAGGTATATTTGTTCATAGATTGTATATATTATGAATATAATAAACTAGAATTTATGAAAACTCTGAAAAGATTTATTACTCTTTCGTTTTGCTTATCTGCACTTTGTCTATTTACTATCAATGCTCAAAATATAAGTACAACATACTCGGCAGAACAGATAGATGAATTGTACAAAAAACACAAAATGTATAAGCCACGTGACACGAACCCTTCTCCCGAGTTGAATGATACCTTTCTGAAAGACTTTCCTAATGCACGAGATATAGACTGGGAAAAATCGGATGTGCTATACGAGGTTGAATTCGAGATTGGAAGACTGCCTAGCAGAGATTATGAAGCGTACTACGATATGCAAGGCAAGCTAATTATGTATAAACAAGAAATATCGACAAAAGATATTCCTGCTGTTGTAAAAAATGGAGCTTTGACCAAATATCCTAAATTTGATATAGAAGAGGCTACCAAAATTGTAAAAGGCAAAGAATTATTCTATAAAATAGAATTGGAAAAAGGAGACCTTGATGTAAAGATAACTCTTAATGTAGAGGGAATTATTATCAATGAAACAATAGACTGACAGAGAAAATAAACAATTAAATTAAGATTATGAAAAAAATATTTTTAGTATCAATAGCCTTAGCTACATCATTCTTCTTTATTGCATGTAGCGACGACGATGACAAAGATCAAACGATTACCTATTCGGAAGTACCTGCAACTGCACAGAAATTCATCGAAGAGCATTTTGTGGATTTTAGTGAAGCAGATCTCTTCTCTGTCGAATTAGACCATGATGGAACATATGATGTAAAATTCAAGAACAGGATCGAGATGGAATTTTACCCTAATGGAATCTGGAAAGATATTGACCTAAATGGCAATTCTCTACCTAGCTCCATTGCAATGCTACTCCCCGAAAATGCTTTAAGTTACATTGGTTCTACCTATCCAAGTGGAATTATTGAAGAAATAGAAAAAACAGGAGCATATGCTGAAAGTGGACAAGGTTTCAAAATAGAGTTGAGAGACGATAGAGATATTTATTTTGATGCTACAGGTAATATACTGAAAGACAAAGGAAATGAAGATGGAGGAAAACAGACAGTAGCACTTAAAGATTTACCTGCTGCAAGCCAAGAGTTTTTAAATACCTATTTCAAAGGGCAAACTCCTAGTAAAATTGAGAAAGAATGGAATAAATACGAGGTAAAATACAACGACGGGAAACCGAATGAAATAGAAGTTGAGTTTTTATCGAAAGATGGTTCTTTCAAGAGCGTAGAGGCTGATAATACTAATGAAGTGATTCGTTCCATTATCAAAGGAATCTCCGGTTCTACTGCTATTCTTGATTACCTAGATAAGAACCATGCTGGAGCTGCTATAGAAGAATTTAGTATTGCTGCATCAGGTATCACCATTGACAAAGGATATGTCGTGGAAATAGATGGAAAGCCTGACTACAAAATTTATTTCAACGATAAAGGAGAGCATATTAAAACCATTAGAGATTGAGGCGTTATCCTTATAAGTGACTTAAAGCTTCCTGACTTGGGTTAGAGTTTGTTTTTGGATTCTAACCCTTTTTCTATAATATGCACTTTATAAGTAATCACCTGTGAATATGAAGCATAGAATTTTAGTCGTTTTACACATTTTTTGTGTTTACCACTCAACATAGGAAGATTGTTAAATTTACATTTGTACAGATTTAGCTATTTTATTTGTGCTGTAAGTGCATCTTATCATAATGATCTATCAAAGACAGCCGAAGCTTATCATAACACCAGTTAAAAACAATGGTATATGGAAAAAAGAATAGTAACATTCCCGCTTCGAGAAAGAAAGCATCTATTACTGTCATACTGAATATTAACGCTATGGTAGGAGCAGTAAGCAGGATAAGACCTCCTTCGAAACATGTTCCGTGCAATATACGGACAAAGAGATTCTTTTTGAATTTGTATTTCGTCTGCAATTTATCAAAAATCACATTAAAAAGATAGTTCCAAAGCATAGCTATCACCGAAACCACTACAGCTAGAGCACCTGATTCGTGTACTGGTTTACCCGATGCAAATGCAATAATAGGTGTACTTAGAATGATTCCAACCATTTCGTAAGATAGGGCGTGAAACGATCTTTCGGCATAGCTTCTCGCTCTGATATGTTCTATTAGTTTCATTTTAAAAGTTCTCTCTGTTTCGTACTTACTAAGCTACAAAATTTGAACCATACTTCAATTTTAAGTGCATTAATATATGAAATGTTGTCAAAATACCCTGCTAAAAGGTTATTTGTAAAGTGAAGTTGTCTTTAGTATTGTTGCATTAGGTATCACCATTGACAAAGGATATGTCGTGGAAATAGATGGAAAGCCTGACTGCAAAATTTATTTTAATGATAAAGGAAAACATATTAAAACCATTAGAGATTAAGTTGAGAGAAAAAATTGCATAGCTACAAATTGAAGATTAGATCATTATTTTGTAATAAATAAGCTGTTTCTCTCCTTTTGAAAGAAACAGCTTTTTACTATTAGAGCTTGCTAAGCTTATCCGATTCTCTGTTGAACCATTTTCATATCAGCACCTACGGACTGATCTAGTACCTTAGAATAATGCTCGGTCATTCGTGTACTGGTATGACCCAACATTTTGGAAAGGTTGCTCAAAGAAACTCCGTTCGCTAAGGCTACTGAGGTCGAAAAGCTGTGCCTGGCGGTATGAGTGCTAATGGGCTTGTCAATTTCGCAGAAATCGGCAATTTCCTTTAAGTATGAATTCATGGTCTGATTACACATCACTGGAAGTAAAACTCCTTTAGCAATAGTTGTTTTGTGGTTTTCGTATTTCTGAAGAATTTCGAGAGGAATATCCAATAAGGGAATATTACACATCGTGTCGGTTTTCTCTCTAGGCTTACGAATCCAATATTGTCCTTCGTTGTCTTTAAGCA
>CAZSWS010000114.1:0-5766 GCA_964610765.1 uncultured Parabacteroides sp. | reverse complement strand
AGACGACCCCGAATGCGTTAAAAGAATGAAGAAACGATAGAGATAAAGAGAAGAAACCACATTTTTTCTTTTCCATATATGCTCTTTTCTGATTAATTGCTATTTTTACAATACTATTTTTTGAATCTAGTGCTAGCAATGGTTTCTTTTTTAGAAGTTGTTGATTATTAATTGGGTGAAAAAGGATTCAAGGATATTTGACCTCTGCATATATAAGCTTGATGAAATAACTTTTTTAAATGAAATATGATTGTTTGGAAAAAAAGCCGCTAGCCGCATCGTTTAACTTATAAAATATATGATTGAAATTATTCCAGCTATAGACCTAATTGATGGTAAATGTGTCCGGTTAACAAAGGGCGATTACAATACAAAAAAGATATACAATGAAGATCCTCTTGAGGTAGCAAAGCAATTTGAAGCGCATGGCGTTAAGAGACTACACTTAGTTGATTTGGATGGTGCAAAATCTGGTCGTATAATTAATTATCCTATAATTGAAAAGATTGCTATACATACGAACTTAGTAATCGATTTTGGAGGCGGATTAAAATCGGATAATGATTTAAGAATAGCTTTTGAGAGTGGGGCTAAAATGATTACAGGAGGTAGTATTGCTGTTAGAAATCCGGAGCTGTTTATTCATTGGTTGGATCGATATGGCTCTGATACAATTATTCTAGGTGCGGATGCGAAAGATAGACGCATTGCTATTAGTGGGTGGGAAGAAGATACTGAGTTAGACTTAATCTCCTTTATAACTTCATACTTTGAGAAAGGAATTCGAAAAGTAATTAGCACAGATATTTCAAAAGATGGTATGCTGGGAGGACCTTCTTTAGCATTATATAAAGATATTATCGCTACGAATAGAGAGATTTATTTAATAGCAAGTGGTGGTGTCTCATATATTAATGATGTTGAAACTCTTCAAGAAGCCGGTTTGCCTGCTGTAATTATTGGTAAGGCTATTTATGAAAATCATATTACATTGAAAGAATTAGAGCAATTCATTATAAATAATTAATAAAACGAATTGATATGTCGTTGAAACGAATAATACCTTGTTTAGATATAAAGGATGGAAAGACCGTAAAAGGGGTTAACTTTGTTAATTTCGTACATACAGGAGATCCTGTTGAGATGGCTATACAATATAGCTTACAAGGAGCGAGTGAACTTGTTTTTCTAGATATTACGGCTACTGTTGAAGGAAGAAAAACTTTTATTGATTTAGTGAAGGAGTTAGCTAAGAATATAGATATACCTTTTACAGTAGGAGGAGGAATCTCTGAATTAGGCGATGTGGAGCAGTTGCTAAAAGCAGGAGCAACAAAGGTGTCTATAAATTCAGCAGCGATAAAAAAACCGTCTTTAATTAATGAGATTGCTAATCAATTTGATGAAGGAGTCTGTGTAGTTGCTATAGATGCAAATTATGAAAAGAATGTTTGGAGATGTTATATAAACGGTGGAAGTGTGCCAACAGAATTGACTTTATTTGATTGGGCAAAAGAAGTAGCCGATAGAGGTGCCTCTGAAATTCTTTTTACAAGTATTACCCATGATGGAGTAAAAAATGGATATCCTAATGAAGCACTGGCGCAATTGACCAAAGCAGTATCTATACCAATAATCGCATCAGGAGGTGCGGGTAAAATGGAGCATTTTAAAGATGCATTTATAAAAGGTAAAGCAGATGCTGCATTAGCTGCTAGTGTTTTTCACTTTGGAGAAATAAGTATACCGGAATTAAAAGAGTACTTGAAAAATCAAGGTATATATACATGAGAAATATAGAAAAGATGGAAATAGATTTTGAAAAATCAGGTGGCTTGGTGCCTGCTATCATTCAGGATTCAAAAACAAGTAAGGTTTTAATGTTGGGTTATATGAATGAAGAATCATATAAAAAAACCCTAGAAAGTGGTTTTGTTACCTTTTTTAGTCGTACTCGTAATGAGTTGTGGATGAAGGGTGAAACATCAGGGAATACTCTTTCAGTAGTTGATGTTTTAAAAGACTGCGACAATGATACTTTGCTTATTAAAGTAACTCCGGCAGGTCCTGTTTGCCATACTGGAACTGACACTTGTTTTGGTGAAACTAATCAGGAAGATATATTATTTTTAAAGCAGTTGCAAGATTTTATAGAACAGCGATACAAGGAAATGCCAGAAAAGTCGTATACAACCTCCTTGTTTAGAGATGGGGTGAATCGGATGGCTCAAAAGGTAGGAGAAGAGGCTGTTGAAACTGTCATTGAAGCCACAAATGGTACTAAAGAGCGGCTTACCTATGAGGCTGCTGATTTAATCTATCACTTAATAGTGCTTCTGACTAGCAAAGAGATGCGACTAGAAGATTTGGCTCGAGAGTTAAAAAAGAGGCATAAATAATATCTATATGGATGAAGAAATATTACTACAACTGAAGAATGTCGAAATTAGTAGAGATGAGAATATCATTTTACAAAATGCATCTTTGAAGGTAAATTACGGCGAGTTTGTATATGTTATTGGTAAAGTAGGTTCAGGAAAAAGTAGTTTGCTCAAATCACTTTATGCGGAAATACCTGTCCAAGTTGGGCAAGCTTATATTTTTGATTATAACCTGGTGAAGATAAAACGAAAGGAAATTCCTTTCTTAAGAAGAAAAGTCGGAATTGTCTTTCAAGATTTTCAGCTGCTCACAGATCGTTCAGCTGTTAAAAATCTCGAATTTGTACTGCAAGCTACCGGGTGGAAAAACAAGCATGATATTCATGATCGAATAGAAAGCGTTTTAACTCAGGTAGGTATGCAAACAAAGGGATATAAAATGCCTCATGAACTTTCAGGAGGAGAGCAACAACGTGTTGTGATTGCACGAGCTTTATTAAATGAGCCAAAGTTGATTTTAGCAGATGAGCCAACAGGTAATCTTGACCCTGAAACCGGTACGCAAATTGTACAATTGTTGCATGATATAAGTAAAAAAGGCACTGCTGTGATTATGTCTACTCACAATCATGCTTTGGTTAGTAAATTTCCTGCTAGAGTGGTGAAATGTGAAAATGATATGCTGCAAGATGTCATTATGAATGATTTTAGTGGCGAAGAATTAATAAATTGACCATGATTCGACGAAATTCCGATTATTTCGTCTAAATTTGTATCCTGTATTTGTAAAAACGTTTAAGAAAAAATGAAAGTATTAAAGTTTGGCGGAACATCCTTAGGAGCAACTCATCGTATTAAAGGTGTAGCAAGTTTGATAAATGATGGTGAAAGGAAAATAGTGGTTCTGTCTGCTGTATCTGGCACAACAAATTCATTAATTGAAATATCAGACTATTTATATAAGAATAACTCAGATGGAGCAAATGAATTGATTAATAGTCTTTTAATGCAATATAAGCATTTGGTTGATGATTTATTCTCAACAAATGAGTACAAACAGAAAGCATTAGAACATATTAATGAACGTTTTGACGAAATACGTACGCATACTAAAAGCTTATTTACACTTTTTGAAGAACGTATAATTTTAGCTCAAGGAGAACTGTTATCTAGTGGTATAGTTAATTTTTATTTGAATGAAATAGGAGTAAAATCAGTCATAATCCCTGCCTTAGACTTTATGCGCACAGATAAGAATGCAGATCCTAATCCGATTTACATAAAAGAAAAATTAAAGGAGCTGCTAGCTCAATATCCGGAGGCTGATTTATATATTACACAAGGTTTTATTACCTTAAATGCATATGGGGAAGTTGATAACTTAAAACGTGGTGGAAGCGACTATACGGCATCTTTGATTGGTTCTGCTATTAAAGCTGAAGAAATTCAAATTTGGACTGATATTGATGGAATGCATAATAATGATCCAAGATATGCTACAAGAACTTCGCCAGTTCGTCATCTAAACTTTGACGAAGCTGCAGAACTTGCATATTTTGGTGCGAAAATATTGCATCCAACATGTATATTGCCTGCTAAATTGAGTAATATACCGGTACGCTTACTCAATACATTAGAACCGGATGCGCCAGGAACTATAATTTCAAATGAAACAGAAAAAAGAAAAATAAAAGCAGTTGCTGCTAAAGATAATATCACTTCCATAAAAATTAAAAGTGGTAGGATGTTATTAGCTACTGGGTTTTTGCGTAAGGTATTTGAAATATTTGAGAAATATCAAACGCCAATTGATATTGTAACTACTTCAGAGGTCGGAGTGTCTGTTTCTATTGACAACCAGAAAAACCTAGATGGAATTGTTAATGATTTGAAGAAATATGGTACTGTTACTGTAGATGAAGGGTTAGTGATTGTTTGTGTTGTTGGTGACTTAAACTGGGAAAATTTAGGATTTGAAGCAAAGATAGTAGATGCATTAAAAGATATTCCTGTTCGGATGATATCTTATGGTGGAAGCAACTTCAATGTTTCTATCTTGATAAAATCTGAAGATAAAGAACGTGCTTTACAATCGTTAAGTGATCATCTTTTTTATGAGAATTAATAAGTAATAGATACTTACGATAGAGGTAGTCTTTGTGCTACCTTTTTTTATACTTACTGATTAAATATCTATTTTTGAAATAGTAAACAAAAGCTGAGAAAAGAATTATGCTAAAAGGAACTTACCCTGTAGAACAATTTAAAACACTTCCAACACCATTCTACTATTATGATATGGACGTTCTTGAAAAAACTCTTGAAACAGTCCTGAATGAATCTAAAAAGTATGATTATCATATTCACTATGCAGTTAAGGCTAATTCGAACCCTCGAATACTTTCTCTAATTGCATCTTATGGCTTAGGTGCAGACTGCGTTAGTGGTGGAGAAATAAAAGCAGCACTTGATGCTGGGTTTAAGGCTGATAGTATTGTCTTTGCAGGTGTAGGGAAAGCAGATTGGGAAATAGAACTAGGACTCAATGAGCATATAGGGAGCTTTAATGTTGAGTCTTTAGCAGAACTACAAGTTATAGATGAAATAGCCACTTCTATGAATCATACTGTCAATGTTTCTCTGCGTATAAATCCAGATGTTGATGCACATACTCACGAGAAAATAACAACCGGAAAAAAAGAAAATAAATTTGGCATTAATCTTTCTATGCTTGATGGTGTATTGAGTGCGATGAAAGATATGAAAAGCATTCAGTTTGAAGGGTTGCATTTTCATATAGGATCTCAAATTACGGATATTTCTGCTTTTCAGAATTTGGCTATTCGTGTGAATGAAGTTCAAGATAAGCTTGAATCAGAAGGGCTAGTAGTTCGGAATATTAATTTTGGAGGAGGGTTAGGTATTGACTATTATCACCCAAATCATTTGCCTATACCGTCATTTGATAGGTATTTTGAGGCTTTTTCTCGTCTATATAATCGTCGACCTAATCAGCAAATACATTTTGAACCTGGTCGGTCTATTGTTGGGCAATGTGGCTCTTTGATTTCACGTGTACTATATGTGAAGGAAGGTGAACTGAAAAATTATGTGATTTTAGATGCCGGTTTTACTGAGTTGATACGTCCTGCAATGTATGATGCATATCATCGTATTGAGAATATTTCAAGTAATGGTTCACTAGAACGATATGATATTGTAGGACCAATTTGTGAATCATCAGATGTATTTGCTGTAGATCGTGAGTTGAATAAGTCTAAAAGAAATGATTTGATTGCGATTCGTTCTGCCGGTGCATATGGTGAGACGATGTCTTCACAATACAATTGTCGTTCGCTGCCTTCTTCTTATTTTTCTGATTTGT
>CAZSWS010000113.1:0-5869 GCA_964610765.1 uncultured Parabacteroides sp. | reverse complement strand
TCTCCTCTCGGTTCGTTCACGGAAAAATGAGATATTACGTCTTTTAACGTGCCGCGTATGGTCTCTTCAAACTTTTTTGTAAGCTCTCTGGATACAGATACTTTGCGGTCTTCACCCATAGTTTCTGCCAGCTGTGTCAGCGTTTTAACTACTCGATATGGAGACTCATAGAAGATAAGTGTGCGCTTCTCTTCTGCTAATTCTTCAAGCCTTTTTGTGCGACCTTTTTTCTGTGGTAAAAAACCTTCAAAGCAAAATTTATCACTGGGTAAGCCAGAACAAACAAGTGCCGGAATCAAGGCCGTTGCCCCGGGTAGACACTCAACATCTATACCTTGATTAATACACTCACGGACCAGCATAAAGCCGGGATCTGAAATACCCGGGGTGCCGGCATCTGATACTAAGACGATTTGTTCGCCAGCTTTGATGCGTGCTGCGAGTTGCGATACGGTTTGATGTTCGTTGTATTTATGATGAGACATTAAGCGATTGGTAATCTCAAAATGTTTTAATAAAATGCCGGTTGTTCGTGTGTCTTCAGATAATATCAAATCAGCTTCTTTAAGCATCCTTAAGGCACGCAATGTGATGTCTTCCAGATTTCCTATGGGTGTAGGAATAACAGTCAGTTTACTCATACAATTATTTATGAATAATATTTTTTTAATAACTCGATGAAGTCTTTAGCCGGTTGTTCTGTAAGCTCCCAGTCTAAGTTTTTATCCACGTAGGATAGTGCTTCGTCTATCGTTGTAAATGTTTCGAAGATTGTCAACAACTCTTTCATTTGTTCCGTATGATTGTTGAATAATACCCCATAACGAAAGCGGTCAGAAATACTAAAAGATTGACTTAATGAGGAAAGTCGTCTTTTTTCGTATACCTCATGAACAGTCTGAGACTTTTCTTGTTTGAACGGTTCTTTGTAAGCAATCGTTGCTTCAGGCTTTTCTTCGGCTTCTCTAGTTGCAGGCTCTACTATTTCAGGAGTGTATTGCTTCTCTTCTTCAGCAACGACCTCTTGTGCTACCTCGGCAGGAGGCTCTTCGTTTTTTTGTTCTTCTTGAGATTCGACATGACTTAAAGTCGGAGTAGGCGACTGAAGTTCTTCTCTGACATTGGTCAAAAGTATTCTTAATTGCTCCGTAGAATCTTCAATGAGTACGCCTTCAAGTTTGGCTACTTGATTTTTTATCAGGTCAAGCTGGTCATACACATGGCTGAAAAAAGAAACAGAGAGTTGCTCTTTCTTTTCTTCAAGAAATGATGCTAATTCAGCAACATCTTCTTGTAGCGCTTGTATTACTTCATTTTTTTCAGTCACAAATATGCTCATTTAGTGCTACAAAAATACGATTTTCCTCCTATTCACAAGGAGGTCTTGAATAAAAGTGTTGTTTTTGCTTTATAATCAGCAATTAATGTTGTTTTAGTCAGCAATAAATTCAGCCGCAGTATTAACAATGAATAGTTTTTGTGAGGCGCGGGTAAAAGCAGTATATATCCATCTGTAGAAATCTTCTCCAAGCATTTCTTCAGATACATAGCCAATGTCTAAGAATACGCTTTCCCATTGTCCTCCTTGTGCTTTATGGCAGGTAATAGCATAGCCGAATTTAACTTGTAAAGCATTGAAATAAGGGTCGTTTTTAATTCTCTTCATCAGACCTGACTTGGTTGTTTCTTCGGGGTAGTCTTCCATGATTCCTTGGAATAACTTTTCTTGATCTTCGCGGCTTAGTGAGGCTGTTTCACTTTGTAGTGTGTCAAGTATCACTTTTACTTCCATTTCTTCTTCCGTGTCAGGGAAGTAGGCTAATATATCGGCAAATCTGAAACCATAGAACTCGACTACCTTATTTATACGCAACACTTTAAGCATCTCTCCATTAGCGATGAAGTCTGCGTTCTTTTCGTCTTTCTTCCAATAGTAATTGTTCTTGACCACCATCAGTAGGTCACCGGACGACAACTCTTCTTCTCTATATAACACGCGGTTACGTATACCATTGTTGTAGATAGACGCACGTTTGTTTGATCGACAGATGACGATGGTTTCATCTAGACCGCTTTTGTTGTAAGTATCGCTGATTTGTTCAATCAGTTTATCTCCAGGGATATTTCGGATGTCTTCAAAACCTGCAAATCGGATCTTAGGATAAAGTGTATGTTTTCCTAAACGGAGTGTGTCACGAATATGCGTGGCATTATACAAAATGCCGGAATCAGCGGTTTGTCTAACTATTTGGGTTAGCAATGCTTCATGCACTTGTAGTCCGTATGAAGATAATTGACTTTTGCTTAAAGCAGGACTTTCAGTATAGGTAACCGGAGGAAGCTGGGCTGTGTCGCCAAGTAAAACCAGTCGGCAGTTTTCGCCCGAATAGATGTAATGAATCAGGTCGTCCAGCAAATACCCACTGCCAAAACCACCTCCACCCATCGAACTGTTAGCTATCATAGAAGCTTCATCTACAATAAATAGGGTGTTTTTATGAAGATTTTCTGCTTGAACGAAACCGGATGGTTCATGAGAAAACTTTTTTTGTCGATATATTTTCTTGTGAATGGTAAAGGCTTTCATTTTTGCATAACCTGAGAAAACTTTGGCAGCTCTTCCGGTAGGAGCTAAAAGGACTACCTTTTGCTGCATAGATAGTATAACTTGCACGAAAGCACCTATAAGTGATGTCTTGCCCGTTCCCGCATATCCTTTAATAAGTAATAGTTGATCGTTGTCGGTCGAAAGAGAAAATTGGCACAGTGCTAAGAGTGTTTTTTTTTGATCATCAGTAGGCACAAACCCAAACTGGACCAATACTTGTTCATATAAATAGTCTGCTAACATATAGCTGCTTTCATTCGTTTGCAAACAAAGATACGAATACTGTTAAACTATATCAGTCGTTTTGAGTTGTTTGTCTGTTTTCATATTCAGGGAGAAATCTTACCTTTGTGCATAAGCAAAACATATGGAACAGAATACAAAACAGATAAATATCCTGGGCGCAGAGCAGCTAATGATGGAATCAGCCGATAAGCTGGTTGTCTTTTTATGTTTTGAGCAGAATAGGTGCTTGTTTTGTGGATACAATCAACATGATGAAACAGACTTCTTTTACGAGGAAAAAGTTTTTTCAAAAGAAAAGTCATTGAGTGAGAACTTTAAGGAGTTCTATTTCAAAAACGATTATTTTACCTATCCTTTTAAGCAGGTGACGATTGTTCATGTTTCACGGAATTACACGCTGATACCATCAGAAGCATACGACGCTTCTATGATAAAGAATTTACTAGGATTTGCTTTTTCAGATGCGACAGGAAAAGCATTGAATGATTCGTTACCGGACCAGCATGCTGAATTGATATATAGTATGCCCGGAGAGTTATACGAATTCTGTTCACGTTCATTTTTAAATCCGATATTCAAACACTCAATGAGTGCTGTGATAATCTCTTTGCTGAAACAAAGTCGAAGTGTGGTGGCTAAGCAACTGAGTGTTTTTGTACGACATGCTGAAGTAGACGTCGTTTGCACCCATAGAGGTGAACTGTTGTATGCAAATAGCTTTGCATGTAGTGATACGAATGATATTCTTTATTATATCCTAGCTGTTTGGAAGCAGTTAGAGTTGGACCAGTTGGTTGATCAGTTGCATATTTCCGGACATGGAGAACGGATAGAAGCATTGCGCACTTCTTTGCAAAAATATATACAACACATTGAGTTGCTTCTACCCTCTGTAGATGGAATGTCTATGCTTCCTGTATCTCATCAGCTCCCATTTTATTTAACTTCTATGCTGAAATGAGAATCATAAGTGGGAAATATAAAAACAGACGTTTTCAGGTACCTTCTTCGTTCTCAGCAAGACCTACAACCGACTTTGCGAAAGAAAATATCTTTAATGTGTTGAACAATCTGGTGGATTGGGAAGAAAAAGAAGCTCTTGACTTATTTGCCGGAACAGGAAGTATCTCTTTCGAACTGCTTTCTCGAGGATGCAGCCAAGTTACATCTGTTGAAATGAATGCCAAGCATGCCTCTTTTATACTCAAAGTAGCTAAGGATTTAAAGATAAGAGACGAACTGATATTGGTTAGAATGGATGTGCTTCGTTTATTACAGTCTAAAAATCCACGGTCTTATGATTTGATTTTTGCAGACCCTCCCTATCAAATGAAAGAATTAGCTGAGATTCCACGTCTTCTGTTAGCAGGCGACTGGCTTCGTGAAGAGGGTATATTAGTGATGGAGCATCCGGCTACATATGACTTTTCTGATTTACCTTACTTCAAACAACACAGAGTTTACGGTTCTGTTAATTTTAGCCTTTTCATCAAAGAAGAGGAGAGAAAAGACGCATGATAGACTCTTTCATCTTTTGCCATGAAGGTCTTTGCAGCCACTCGGACGGGATGATATGCTTGCATTGTTTTTGATCGTCTAAAAATATCTGCTTCATCTTCTTAGCAAAAGCCTCTTGGTAAACAAAAGCATTGTTTTCAAAATTATGTTCGAAGCTTCGAAAGTCCATATTGGCTGAGCCAAAGCAAGTAACTTGGTCATCAAATATCAATACTTTAGAATGAAGGAAGCCCGGTTGATACATATATACTTTCACTCCGGCTTGTATCATATCATCTAAATAGGAATGTGATGCTTTATTGACCATGATTGTATCTGCTTTTTCCGGAAGCATGAGTCGCACATCTATATTGCCCAAGGCAGCAGTAATAAGTGCTTGATTTAACCCTTCTGTGGGTAAAAAATAAGGAGTCTGGATGTAAATGTATTTTTTTGCATTGGCGATACAGAAAATAATACCCTGTAATAATGTTCGATGCTCACCTATCGGACCACTTGTCACCATTTGGATGGTGGTATCATCGTAGTTTTCTACCGGAGCATAAAAAGCATTTCCTCGTAAAAGTTTGCGACTGATAACGTACCAATCAACTAAAAAGACCGATTGCAGCCCATGCGCCCCCTTCCCTTCAATCTTAAAGTGTGTATCTCGCCAGCATCCCCACTTTACACCATCAATATAGCGGTCTGCAATATTCATACCTCCCATAAAGCCAACCTTCCCATCAATCACTACTACCTTACGGTGATTTCGGTAGTTCACACGACTCGTTAAATAAGGGAAAGCCACACGTAAAAATGAATATACTTCAATACCTGCTTCTTTCATCTCACGAAAGAATCGCTTAGGAGCTTTCCAACTGCCCACATCATCATATATGACTCGTACAGAAACTCCTTCTTTTGATTTTTTGATGAGTGCATTCTTAACCCGTTTACCTATATGATCATCCAGAAAGATATAATACTCCATATGTATATGGTGTGTAGCATGTTCTATTTCATACAAAAGGTCATTAAACTTGCTCTCACCATCTGTATATGCAGTTATTCTACTGCCATGTAGCAACGCAGACTGTGAGGAGTTTTCTAAAAGACTGGCTAAAGGTATGTAAGCATCCGGCACGCAGCAGAAATTCTCAGTGGGGAAGCCAAAAGCTTTCGGCTTGTTCATAATACGGCGATAGGTACGACGGGAAATGATTTTCTGTTTCCGGTTGTCTTGTCCAAAAAAGAAATAAAGAAATAGACCAAGTCCCGGAACAAGAAGAAGAACTAAGACCCAAGGAATTGTTTTCAATGGGTTTCTGTTTTCCGCTATGACAAGCAATACCAATCCTATAATAGTAATGAGGTAAAGCCCTAGAAAAACAGCAATAAAAATGGTGTGTATCGCCAGAAAAAGTATCATAAAAACGACTAATAGAAGAAATTAAATCCTCATACAAGTATAGCGATTATTCTTTAATAAATGATTACTCCCAAGCTAATAACCTT
>CAZSWS010000112.1:0-5897 GCA_964610765.1 uncultured Parabacteroides sp. | reverse complement strand
GGACCTCATGATTATGAATCATGCGCTCTAACCATCTGAGCTATCTCGCCATTATTACCTCTTAGCGGATGCAAAAGTAGGAGAATCTTTTTGATTTTGCAATAGCAGAGAGAAGAAAAAAGCGCGGAAAAGAAAAAGGCGAGAAAACTCCCGCCTTAAGTGTTTTCACAACGGAATAATTTCCTTATTGTGATTTGCTTTCAATTATGTACGATAAAGGTATGAAGTCTATATGAAATATCCTATCTTTATCTGGGGAAATATTAATCTTATATTATGAAAAAGATACTGGGCTTAGATTTAGGCACTACAAGTATTGGTTGGGCTTTAGTGAATGAAGCAGAAAGTGAGCAGGAAAAATCCTCTATCATCAAAATGGGCGTACGGGTTAATCCTCTATCCACTGATGAACAACAAAATTTTGTGAAAGGGAAGGGTATAACAACCAATGCAGATCGAACATTAAAGAGAGGTATGCGTCGCAACCTTCAACGCTATAAGCTTCGCCGAGAGAGCTTGGTTGAGATATTGAAGAAAGAAAGCATCATAACCGATAGTGCGCTATTGTCTGAAAATGGTAATAAAACGACGTTCGAGACCTATGGATTAAGAGCAAAGGCAGTTACAGAAAAGATTTCATTAGAGGAGCTTGCTCGTGTTTTATTGATGATTAATAAGAAAAGAGGATATAAGAGCAATCGGAAAATAGATGCAGGAGAAGAGGGACAGGCGATTAATGCTATGGATATCGCTCAGAAACTATATGATAAAAACCTAACGCCCGGTCAGTTTGTGCTTTCTTGTTTGAGAGAGAATAAGGCAATCCCCGATTTCTACTGTTCTGATCTTAAAGCAGAGTTGGATAAGCTGTGGAGACGGCAAAAGGAATATTATCCTGAGCTATTAACTAATGAGCTTTATGAAGCGCTTGAAGGTAAGAATAAAGGTCAAACCTGGAGTGTTTTAAGAGAGGCTTTAGGCGTGTCAGGCATTAAACAGCTCGGAAAGCCTAAAGAGAATGAACTTGAGCGTTATGTTTGGCGTATTGAGGCTTTGTCAAAAAAACAGGACTTGGAAGTCTTCGCTGTGGTGATACAAGAGATTAATCAAGCTATATATAATACAAATAATTACTTAGGGAAAATTAGTGATCGAAGCAAAGAACTCTACTTTAATAAGCAAACGGTGGGTCAATACCTCATGAGTGCTCTTCAGACTGACCCTCATAAAAGTATTAAAAACCGCGTATTCTACCGACAAGACTATCTAGATGAGTTTGAACGAATCTGGGAGAAACAGGCTGAATATCATAAAGAGCTTACACCTGTCTTGAAAGAAGAGATACGCGATGTAATTATATTTTACCAACGTCGCTTGAAAAGTAAAAAAGGACTGATTGCGCTTTGCGAATTCGAACGTAAAGATGTGGAGGTTGAAGTGGATGGGAAAATGAAACATAAATTGATTGGACAGCGGGTGATCCCTCGCTCTTCACCATTATTTCAGGAGTTCAAAATTTGGCAAATATTGAATAATCTAGAGGTTTCCGGTAAAGCAGATGACCGGGAAGATAAAAAAAAGGCAGACCTATTTGATAATCCTACCCAGTTTTCCAACGAGCCAAACACCCGGAGACTCTATGTGGAGGAGATGGAACTCTTAGCTTCTGAGTTATCTATTAAAGAGAAAATGACCAAAGAGGCAGTACTAAAACTTCTCTTTGTAAATCATAAAGAATTGGATTTGAATTATCCTGTTATTGAGGGGAATAAGACGCAGGCAGCTCTATTTAGAACATATAAAGAGCTGATGAAGTTGAGTGGGCACGATGTGTCTTTGGATAAATTGTCAGCAAAAGAAGCTGAAGAGATTATTCAGCAGGTGTTTGAGGGGTTAGGCTATAATACAGATATTCTCTCATTTGATTCTACAGTGAATCTAGATGAGCAACCCATGTATAAACTGTGGCATTTGCTTTATTCTTTTGAAGGGGATGATTCAAAATCGGGCGTAGAGAAGTTAGTTGAAAAGCTTTGCGGTCGTTATGGTTTTGATGAAGCTGCTGCAAAATTGTTTGTGCGTATTCCTTTCTTAAGCGATTATGGTAGCTTGAGCGCAAGAGCTATTCATAAGATACTACCCCACATGAAAGAAGGAAATACCTATGATGTATCCTGCGAGTATGCAGGGTATAAGCATTCCAAATCGTCTTTGACAAAAGAACAGTTGGACAATAAGATTTTACTGAACCGCTTGGAGTTAGTACCTAAAAATAGTCTGCACAATCCAGTTGTTGAGAAGATATTGAACCAGATGGTAAATGTGGTGAATGCAATTGTTGAGAAATACGGCAAACCGGATGAGATTCGTGTTGAGCTAGCTCGCGAATTAAAGAAAAGTGCAGCAGATAGAGAGGAGATGACAAAGGCTATCGCACGGGCAACAAGAGAGCATGAGGCGATTAGCACCATACTACATCATGAGTTCAATCTTCTTCATGTGAGCAGAAACGATGTTATTCGTTATAAACTCTATGAAGAGTTGAAGCCTAATGGCTATAAAACGCTTTATTCAGGCACCTATATTCCTCGTGAGAAGTTGTTTAGTAAAGAATTTGATATTGAGCACATTATACCGCAATCGCGACAGTTTGATGATTCTTTTTCAAACAAGACATTGGAAAAGAGGGCTGTGAATCTTGAAAAAGCAGATCAAACAGCCTATGACTATATAGAAGCTAAATATGGTCAAGAAGGGCTTGTTGCTTATAAGGAGCGTGTCAATGCATTGTTTAAAAAGGAGCCTACAAAAAAGAGTAAGCTTGCTAAGCTTCTTACGCCTGCAATTGAAATTGCAGAAGGCTTTATTAGTCGGGATATACGGGATACGCAGTATATTGCAAAAGAGGCAAAAGGCATGCTTGAACAGTTAGTGAGAAGGGTGGTTTCTACTTCTGGAAAGATTACGGCAAGATTGCGCGAAGACTGGCAGATGAATGAGTTATTAAGAGAATTAAACTGGAATAAGTATGAACAACTAGATTTAACCAGCATAGTAGAGGGCAAAGATGGACGTCGGATTTATCGAATTAAAGATTGGTCTAAGCGAAATGATCATCGCAACCATGCGGTAGATGCTTTAGTGATTGCCTTTACGAAAGAAGCCTATATCCAGTACTTTAATCATATGAATGCGCGGTATGATAAATCTTCTTCTACTTATGCTATTGAGCAGAAATATTTCGAACGGAAACAAGTGCTTTCTCCTATTCTTCCGATTGGTGCGTTTAGAGAAGAAGCAAAAAAGCAATTAGAAAGCCTATTGATTTCTATCAAAGCGAAGAATAAAGTTGTTACATGGAACACAAATGTGACAAAAAGAAAAGGTAAGTTGCATAAGAAAAGACAACAAACGCCTCGGGGGCAGTTGCATAATGAAACGATCTATGGTAGTCAGAAGCGGTATGTGGTCAAAGAGGTGCGCATAGGCAGTGCTTTTGATGAAGAGATAATAGCCAAAGTAACAAAGCCTGCTTATCGTGAAGCCTTATACAGGAGGCTTCGTGAGAATGGAAATGACCCCAAGAAAGCCTTTGCTGGAAAGAATGCATTGACCAAAAAACCACTATTCTTAAATGAGAAGAAGACAACTCAGGTGCCCGAAAAGGTGAAAATACGCGAGCTCGAAATAATTTACACCATTCGCAAAGAAGTTTCTCCAGAGTTGAAGATAGGTAAAGTAGTGGATGCTAAGATTAGGAAATTGCTGGAGGATCGATTGAGAGAATATAATGATGATGCAAAAGCTGCATTTTCTAATTTAGATGAAAATCCTATCTGGTTGAATGAGGAGAAGAATATAGATGTAAAGCGTGTAGTAATAACTGGGGTGAATATTGTTGAAGCGTTGCATACGAAGGTGGATAAAGATGGTCAAGAGCTCTTGTGCAAGGCAGGCAAAAGAATACCAGTAGATTTCGTAAGTACTGGTAGCAATCATCATGTATCTATTTATCGGAATCAAGAAGGAAATTTGGATGAGCAAATAGTATCTCTATATGAGGCTGTTGCTAGGGTGAAAGCAGATTTACCTATTATTGATAAAGTGTATAAGAAAGATGAAGGATATAGTTTCTTATTTAGTTTGAAGCAGAATGAGTATTTTGTTTTCCCTAATAAGTTATCTGGCTTTGATCCTTGTGAAGTAAATTTGCTTGATTCGGAAAATTATGCGTTAATCAGTCCTAACTTATATCGTGTGCAGAAAATGACATCAAGAGTCTATTACTTTAGGCACCATTTGGAAACAACGGTAGAAATAAATAATTTGTTACAAGAGTTGACGTGGATTCGTTGTGGTCCTTCAGGTCTTGAAGGAGTTGTAAAAGTGCGTATTAATCACTTAGGAGAGATTGTCTCTGTGGGAGAATATTAAGGAAGTCATGATTAAGAAGACGCTTTATTTTGGTAATCCGGCTTATTTAAGCATGCGAAACAAACAGTTAGTCGTTCGTTTACCCGAGGTTGTAAAGAATGATATGTTGCCCGATTCTTTTAAGAAAGAAAGTGAACGAACCTTCCCTATTGAAGATTTAGGGGTTGTTATTCTTGATCATCGACAAATAACGCTGACGCAAGGCTTAATAGATAAGCTGTTAGAGAATAATACGGCATTGATTACATGCGATGCTACCCGAATGCCTGCTGGGCTGTTACTGCCTCTCTCTTGCAATAAAGTGCAGACTGAGCGATATTTAGCACAAATTCAAGCATCCGACCCATTAAAAAAGAACTTATGGCAACAAACTATCAAAGCCAAAATACGTAATCAGGGCATTGTGTTGAATAAGCATCGAGGGAGTTTGATAAAGAATATGGAGTATTGGTCAGAAAGTGTAAGAAGTGGTGACCCAGATAACTATGAAGCCCGTGCAGCCGCCTATTATTGGAAAGAGGCTTTCCCAAGTGTTTGTAATTTTACAAGAGAGAGAGAAGGGGTGCCACCTAATAATCTACTAAATTATGGTTATGCTATTTTGCGTGCTATTATTGCTAGATCGCTGGTTGGTAGCGGATTATTGCCCACCTTAGGTATTCATCACCATAACAGGTACAATGCTTATTGTTTGGCTGATGATATAATGGAGCCTTATAGACCATTTGTTGATTCGTTGGTGTTTTCTATTGTTAATAATGAGCCGGGTTTGCTTGATAGTGATTTGTCTATAGATATGAAAGCAAAGCTTTTAAGTATACCAACGATTGATGTGATTATTAATAAGAAGAGAAGCCCTTTGATGATTGCTGCCAGTACAACAACCTATTCCCTGGTGCAATGTTTTGAAGGAAAGTTGAGGAAGATTAAGTATCCGGAGATACCTCCGGCTTAAATATGTTTTTTTAAAATGAAGCAGAATCGGTTTAATCAATATCGGAATATGTGGGTTCTTGTATTATTTGATCTTCCTACTGAAACAAAGAAGGATAGGAAGAATTATGCTGATTTTCGTAAATTTCTTCAGCGAGACGGTTTCACTATGTTTCAGTTTTCTATTTATATACGTCACTGTATGAGTATGGAAAATGCAAAGATGCATGTGCAACGGGTCAAAAAGTATCTCCCAAATAAAGGTCATGTAGGTATTATCTGTATAACGGATAAGCAGTTTGGAATGATGGAGCTTTTTTATGGAAAAGATGTAGCCATAAAGCAAGTAGAAGGGCAACAGTTAGAGCTGTTTTGAAAAAGAAAACCTATTAGGAGTTTTAGATGTTAACTGATTTTTCATCAGTTTGCAATTCCTAATAGGTGTTCTTATCGACTGATTAGCAGCTGATTGTTGTCTGCTCTGCTGCTGTTGTCATAGCTAAAGTACATAATTGAAAGCAAATCACAAC
>CAZSWS010000111.1:0-5940 GCA_964610765.1 uncultured Parabacteroides sp. | reverse complement strand
CTTGTACTACAAATATTGTTTATCAAAATCTCAAAGAACGCAATTACATCTAAACAGTAAGCTAAAAGCGCTTCATCATTCAAATGCGGGTACAAAAGTAGAAGATATTATTTTAAAAAGCAAACAAGATAGAGAAGAAAAGTGTTAAAAATTATACATCGACTGATTATCAGTCATATATAAAAACAGAGAATAGGAATAAAAGTAGAATTAAACCCTCACCTTTATTCCTATTCTTCCAAAAGTCGGCTCAAACCGCTCTGCTAATTATCTATTTCTCCTCAAACCGAGCGGTAAAAAACCGCAATTGTTTGGGCTCATACGTAAACTTCAATCCCTTTATATCTTCTTTATGTCTGTATAATTTGATAACTGCATCAGCCACTACATCCATATGGCGATACGTATATACCCTGCGGGGAATCGTCAAGCGTACCGTCTCCAGCTTGGGTCGGTGATGATCTCCCGTGTTTTTATCCCTCCCGGCCGAAATAATTCCACGCTCCATGCTTCTCACCCCCGACTCCAGATATAAATTCGCAGCCAAGCTTTGCGCCGGAAAATCATCTTGGGTCAGGTGTGGGCAAAATCGGCGAGCATCTAAAAACACAGCATGTCCACCTACAGGCTCGATAATAGGGATTCCTGCTTCTTTCAGCTTATCTCCTAAATAACGCACTTGCTTAATTCTATGTTCGATATATTCATATTGCATAGCTTCTTGCAATCCGATAGCCATGGCTTCCATATCCCGTCCGGCCAACCCACCATAAGAGGGCATCCCCTCATAGACAACAACCAGTTCACGAGCAGACAAGAAGAGTTCCTCATCATTCACGCATAAAAATCCACCGATATTCACAATACAGTCTTTCTTTCCACTCATCGTGCAGCCATCACTATAACTAAACATCTCGCGAACAATCTCCTTAATGGTTTTATCTGCAAAACCCTCTTCTTGCTCTTTGATATAATATGCATTTTCTACGCAGCGTGTGGCATCATAAAAAACTTTAATGCCATGCTTTTTCGTTAATTCACGAACAGCACGCATATTTGCCATGGACACCGGCTGCCCTCCGGCTAGATTCACCGTCACAGCCAAACAAACATACGCGATATTTTCCGCTCCTTTTTCTTCCATAATGGCAGCTAGTTTCTCTACATCTATATTTCCTTTAAAGGGGATATTCAACGAGGCATCATGTGCTTCCTCACGAATAATATCTATAAAGATTCCTCCATTTCTTTCCTGGTGATAGCGAGTAGTCGTAAAGTACATATTACCCGGCACATACTGACCCGGTTTGATAGCTACTTGCGACAATAAGTTCTCTGCGCCACGACCTTGATGTGTGGGAATAATCTTTGTGAAACCAAAACAGTCTTCTATGACCTCAGACAGATGCACGAAATTTCGGCTTCCGGCATAAGCTTCATCACCCACCATCATACCACCCCACTGGCGATCGCTCATAGCATTTGTCCCACTATCAGTCAGTAAGTCAATATATACCTCTTCAGATGGGATTAGAAAGGTATTATACCCGGCCTCTTTAAGCACTTTCTCTCGTTCTTCACGTGATATCATCTTGACCGGCTCTACACTTTTAATGCGGAAAGGTTCCGCTGGATACTTTTCTAAATTCATGATATTTTTTTATAGTTAATGTTTATAAACTTACCAATAACTTCCTAGACCGTCAACTAAGGAACAGGCTTATACAGTCACCTTCATCTCCTGATTACAGTTTAATACTATTCGGGTCAAAAACAGATAAACAATAGCTTCCAAGAGCTTTATGCTTACTGTTATCTCTTGACTAAACGATACACCACAAGCAATAAAAGTATGACTGCCGCTATAGGAAAAAGTAAAGAGGCTTTTGAAAATCTTTTATCCTCTTTTAGGACTGTTTCCTGACTAACTGCTTCATGAAGGATTTCCTCTTTCCTTTCTTCCACTTGATGGTCACGAACCGTTTGAACTTCCGATGTAAGTTCTACCTTCACATACTGCCTCCCCATCGTATCAGGTGCTGAATAATGTACTTCACGCAAATGCGCATGAATCATCTCACGTACTTTCTGTTCTTTTTCTATCAATAAACTGTCCGCTCTTACAGATTGACGGGTTTGCAAGCAGTTTCTCTTCATCGAATGGGCGCCACATCCACTCAATACAAATAAGAAAAGAACATTCAAACAGGCGATTATAAGATAACGATTCATCGGTATAAAACCTGTTTTCTATTTACACGGTTGGATGTATACGATACATGCAGAAAGTCTTTTTGCCGATAATATATGGCTTGATCAAACAAAAGTTTACTTTCTAACAATACACGCAACAACCGTTTCGTATTCCCGGTATATAGATCTGCTGCTTCTCCTTTCATATGCTGCGAGTTGCGTACACCGCCCACAAGCTTGTTCAGTTCAACCGAACGATATCCACTAGACACATAAATGGGCTCGCCAAACAACTTCCTCAAAGGATCCAACAGTTCTACTATTAGTTGACAAATTGCACGCTTCGCGGTTTCACCCGGCTCATTAGCCAAACCATGAGCCCTTGCTACCTTACTTTTCGTTAGCTCATAAAAACGAAAGAAAGACTCTTTTTCACTACGCTGCGTCATCATCTTTAGTCTTTATTTTATATGAATAGTCTACACCAAACAAAGCACCTGAAAACGTACAAGTCTCACCAAAAGCCACAAGCACACTACTATCTATTTTCCCCCTTGGGTCTACCCAAAACGCAGAAAACAGTAAAACAAGGCCGGCTACACAAAGTAGCACGGCCATGATTAATTGAAGATTAGTTCTCCTCATCTCACACAGGACTTTTAAAAGTTTTTACCTTCGGCCCCCTCTTCTTCACCGGTGCCGGGCTCAGGTTTCTTGATTTCGTCCTCCTCCGGCTTAACTGCCTCTTCCTCTTTTGCTTTTGCAAGCTTAGAGAAAGTCAGCAATTTTCGTGTATTGTTCAACACTTCACCCGGAGAAAAAACAATGCGTGGTTTACGAATCATCTGCGTTGAAAACGATTTTTCCTCCTCTACTCCTTCACTACCGAAGCTTACACGCATACTACCCAATTCGCCAATTCGAACAATCCGTCCGGCGCGTAGTTCATGATCCACCACAAAGTTTAAAGAGTCTAACACTGCTTTCACATCCGCACTTGACACAGTACTTCTGGCTGATATTAACTCACAGAGTCCTTCCAGTTTGGTTACTCCTGTGCTTACAGAAATTGCAAAATACTTTTGCCCTTTTTCGGGTTGACCTGGTTTGGCATTTAACTTGACTAATTTGAATTTTTGTGACATAATTTTTTGTTTTTAATAATGAATAATTTAGTTGTTCTGAATAGTGGTTCGTCGACTAACCGCTTATTCCCCGATCGGCATTACAAAGATAGAGGGGCACCAAACGGTCAAAAAGCAGTGAGAGAAAACGAAAAACTATGTCACAAGTCGTTAAAGCGACATATAGCTCAATAATAACAGCATGGCAGAATGTCTCAGTGCTTTTCTACTTAAAAAAGCATTTACGCACGAAACAGTCCTCAACAAGCTAGTGGTAAGGTCAATAGTAGAAATATTAAAAAACATAGAAAGAGAAAAGTTTAACATCATTCAACGTTTGAGTGTTGCAAGAACAGCTTATCTCAGTATAAAACACTTTGCTAAGCAGTTGGTGTATGCCCTATAAGGACTGACAAAAGCAACATCCCGACTGACAATATATCCGCAAATCGTATGTTGTCTGAAACGAAGCATGATTTTTTGTTAAATCACTCAAACCCATGAGAATAAAAAATCTGTGAGTTTACAATCGAGTGATTATGTTTAAAGGTGTATGTGATAGCTAAAGCTATTCATACTACCTTAGTGTTAAACAAATTATTATTCTAGTATGAAATTAATACCGCATTAAGCATTATTTATAGACTGTATTTGAGTTATACATATTTTGGTCTTATTTTTGCAGGCTTACAGTTAGTTAAATAATAAACCAAATAAAAAGAATCATATGAGTGCCTTTACATTATATTGGGTGATTTTCATAGGAATAGCCCTATTGAGTTGGATGGTTCAGGCCAACCTGAAAAATAAATTTGAGAAGTATTCAAAGATACCTGTACCGAGTGGTCTTACCGGGAAAGAAGTAGCTGAACGCATGCTGCATGATAATGGTATTTATGACGTAACGGTTACCTCCATCAAAGGAAAGCTTACCGACCACTATAACCCGACCAACAAAACGGTCAATTTAAGTGAGCCTGTATATTTCAGTGATAGTATCGCCGCAGCAGCTGTTGCTGCTCACGAGTGTGGTCACGCCGTTCAACACGCCAAAGCCTACGCCCCTTTAAAAATGCGCTCTGCCTTGGTGCCTGTGGTTAGCTTCTCTTCCAATATCATGACTTGGATATTACTGGGAGGTATGTTGCTGTTGAATGTATTTCCTCAGCTTATGCTCTTCGGCATATTCTTATTTGCAATGACCACATTATTCAGTTTTATAACCCTACCGGTTGAGATTGATGCTAGCCGCCGTGCGGTTATATGGCTAAACAGTTCCGGTATTACCGATGTACGTACGCACGACAAAGCTGTTAGTGCCTTACGTTCAGCAGCCTACACCTATGTAGTAGCCGCTTTGGGTTCATTGGCTACCCTGCTTTACTACATCATGATTTTCATGGGAAGAAGAGATTAATCCTCTTCCCATGTACTCAAAATAAATTCAGAAGGAATGCCACAGCATTCCTTTGTTTGTATAAGAGCGTTTGTTTATATGAGGGCGACCGCCAGTCGCCCCTACAATCGCGGGTGTATTTTATACATAAAAACAGGATACAGATGCGTATATAACATACATTATCAGCCAATTATACAAACTACACCGTAGGGGCGACTGGCGGTCGCCCTATCCCCTCAAAGGTTCTTGCCGACCTTATACGACAAATCTGTAGTTCTTATCGGGCAGGCCATTATTTCTCGGTGGCTTTCGTCTGCCATTTAAATCTACACTTCCTACTTGTCATTTGTTTTAGCCGGCAGATTATACTGTTTATTACAGACGTAATCCGTGGTGTATTTTATACATAAAACAGGAAACAGAGGCATATATAATGTACATTACCAGCCATTTACACAAATCTCCCGTAGGGGCGACTGGCGGTCGCCCTATCCCCTCAAAGGTTTATTCGTTGTAATAACTATCTGTTTTCCAACGTGACGGGTTTTCTATAATGTATTGTGTAATACTGTTTAATGATTCGTTATTCCGAATAATATGTTCGTAGTAATTTCTTTGCCAAATTTGCTCCCTATATCCTTTTTTACGCATATTGCTTGTCACTATTGATTTATATCCTCCAATAATAGAACCCACAGACTTTGGTTTGAATATTGAGTGGTTCATCTTAGATTCATTTATTCCAAATATCATATGCATATGGTTTGGCATAATGATGAACTCACCTAATGTGATGTTTGTACGGATATTCTCTGTTTCTAACCAAAATGCATTGGCTATTTTTCCATATTCATTCAAGAACATCCGATTGTTATGAATATTTCCAAATAATAACAGGTGCTTATAGGTGCAAATCGTGATGAAATATATCCCATCAGATGAATAATCAAAATTTTTCAGCCTGATTGAATGTCGATTAAAAAATGGTTTGGTCATTGTCGTTGTAATATTTATGCAATACAAATATAAAGAAAGCCTGGTTTATAATCCATACTTTTTGCTTGTTTATATGAGGGCGACCGCCAGTCGCCCCTACAATCGCGGGTGTATTTTATACATAGAACAGAGGAAAAACAGATGCGCATATAACACATTATCAGCCAATTACACAAACCATCGCGCACATATCTGTTAGGGTGTCACATGCTCGTAGAGCCATTCTTC
>CAZSWS010000110.1:0-5962 GCA_964610765.1 uncultured Parabacteroides sp. | reverse complement strand
GGCCTCTTCCAGAGAGACGCTGGCTACTTCTTTATTCGTGCTGTAGTATTTCATATTTTTTTACTCTTAATCAAATAAAAAGGCGTTTATAAACTCATTTCCTTTCAATAGACCATACCGACCGTGTTCTTGCACTGAAAACTCGTCGTATTGCTGTGTATCATCCGGTGTATTATTCGGCTTATAGATGATGAAAGGAACCGGGACAGCCGTGTGTGTGCGGATTGCGCAAGGAGTAGGGTGGTCAGGCAGCACGGCTATAGCAACCGGCTCTTTGAGTTTTTTAACCGCTTGTATAATAGGGGCTACTACCTTTTCATCCAAATCTTCAATGGTGCGAATTTTAAGCTTCACATCTCCTTCATGTCCTGCTTCGTCACTCGCTTCGATATGTAGATATACAAAATCTTTGGTTTGAAGGTTTTCAATAGCTGCATCTACTTTTCCTTGATAATTGGTGTCGTAAAGCCCTGTTGCACCGGGTACTTCGATAATATCTAGCCCGGCATACCTTCCTATGCCTTTAATGAGGTCAACCGCAGATATTACAGCACCGGAATGGATGCCATACAACTCTTTTAACGTTCGCATGGCAGGTCTGTATCCCGGTGACCATGGCCAGATGCTATTAGCCGGGCTTTTTCCTGCTTTTATTCTTTGAATGTTTACCGGATGATCTTTGAGAAGCTCTTGTGAGCGGAGAATGAGTCTGTTTAGTAACTCTGCAGTTTCTTCCGCTTCTTTTACTTCCGGCTTGATAAGTGCAGGACGGAAAGGAGTTAGAGGGATGTCGTGAGGAGGAGTGCAGTTCAAGCGTTTGTCTCCTTCTTTGAGAACGAGTAAATGTCGGTAAGATACACCCGGATAAAAGGTAGCAAACTCATCTCCTAAGTGCTCGTTCAAGTATTCAATCAATATGCGTGCTTCTTCAGTAGAAATATGTTCGGCCGAATGATTGATTAATAAGTCATTTTCAATAAAAACAAGGTTGCATCGCATGGCTATTTCTCCCGGCTGTATTTCAACTCCCATACTGGCAGCTTCCAGAACGCCGCGACCTTCATATACTTCGTTCATGTCATACCCTAGCACGGCCATGTTGGCAACTTCGCTACCCGGGTGAAATCCGTCTTGTACGGTTTGTAAAAGTCCGGTAACGCCTTTACGAGCTAGTTCGTCCATGGCGGGGGTATGTGCATATTGTAGAGGTGTCTTCCCTCCTAATTCGGGAAGGGGCTCATCAGCCATACCATCCCCAAGTATGATAAGGTGTTTCATGTGGTTTTTATATTTTAAATTTATATTCATGTTGGAGTACATGCGCATACTCCAACTTACTTTCAAAGCCCGCTAAACATAGGGCTGCGTTTATCTGATGTTAGCTATCGAGATGATATCGGCAAATACACCTGCAGCAGTTACATCTGCACCGGCTCCATATCCTTTGATTATCATAGGATATTCGTGATACCGTTCGGTAGATATCATGATGATATTGTTGCTACCTTCTAGGTCATAAAAGGGGTGTCTGCTATCGACAGCTTCCAGCCTTACTTCGCAATTTCCACGCTCCATTCGAGCTACAAATCGAAGTCGCTTGTTGGCTATTTCCAGCTTTTTTCGTTCTTCTTCAAATTTCTCATCAAGCAGATGTAGGTTGTTCCAAAAGTCTGCTAATGATCCCGAGAAGTATTCTTCAGGAATGAACGAACTTCTTTTTACATCGGTTTGCTCTACCTTATACCCGGCTTCTCTGGCTAAAATAACGAGTTTTCTAACCACGTCTTTGCCGCATAGGTCAATGCGAGGATCTGGTTCGGCAAATAAGGCCTCTTTAGCCATTTTAACAGCTTCGCTAAATGGGATCTCTGCGCTAATCTTGTTAAAGATAAAGTTGAGCGTACCGGATAAGACAGCTTCCAGCTTTAAGATATGGTCGCCGCTATTTCTCAAGTCGTTCATTGTGTTGATAATAGGGAGTCCGGCTCCGACATTCGTCTCAAATAAAAACTTCATGTCTCTTTTGCGTGCCGTATCTTTTAGCCTTTTATACGTTTCATACGAAGAAGAAGTGGCTATCTTATTCGCTGTAACAACCGAAATGTTATTGCTTAAAAGTGTTTCGTATAAGGATGCTATTTCTTCATTAGACGTACAATCAACAAAGACAGAGTTGTAGATGTTCTTTTCCAGTATAAGGTTGCATAAAGCTTGCGAAGTGCTATCGCTGCCTTTTTCCTGTAATTCCTCTAAGCAGTTTTGTAAATCAATGCCTTGTCTGTCAAATAAATATTTTTTTGAATTCGCTACGCAGACTACTTTCAACTTGAGGCTATGCTTTTTCATCAGCTTAGGCTGTTGCACTTGAATCTGTTTCAATAAATGACTGCCAACAGTACCTACGCCGGTGATGTATAAGTTTAATACCTTATATTCAGAAAGGAAAAAGGAATCGTGAATGGAGTTAAGTGCTTTGCGCAATGAGTCCAGTTTGATGATGAAAGAAATGTTGGTTTCGGAAGCTCCTTGTGCGCAAGAGATTACGCTTATTCCGGCACGCCCTAAGGTGCCAAATAGCTTTCCGGCAATACCCGGCGTTCCTTTCATGTTTTCACCAACAACAGCCACTGTAGCCAAATCTCTCTCAACGATAGTCGAATTCATCTCTCCTTGTGTACGTTCCAGAGCAAACTCTTCGTCAAGTACTTTGACAGCTAGCTCGGCATCTGCATTTTTGACAGCAAATGAAGTGTTGTTTTCAGAGCTGGCTTGCGACACCATAAATACACTGATACCGTTCTTGGCAAGTGTCTTGAATATACGGTAGTTTACGCCAATAACTCCTACCATTCCTAAGCCATGAACAGTGACTAGGCAAGTGTCGTTGATAGATGAAATGCCTTTAATATAGGATTTATCATTGTTTTTGCTTTTTACCTTTTCACGAGAAATATAGGTGCCGGGTGCTTCCGGGTTGAATGTATTTCTAACCCGAATCGGTATATTCTTGTGATAGACCGGGTAAATAGTCGGGGGATAAATCACTTTAGCACCAAAATTGCAAAGTTCCATAGCTTCAGTAAAGCTTAAGCGTTCAATAGCATAAGCCGTGCTGATAACTTTGGGGTCTGCCGTCATGAAGCCATCAACGTCAGTCCATATTTCTAATAGTGAGGCGTCAAGTGCGCTTGCTAAAATAGAAGCTGTATAGTCAGACCCGCCACGTCCTAAGTTGGTGACTTCGCCATTTTCAAAACTAGTGGCTATAAATCCCGGGACGACCGATCGTTGAGGTAGTTGGCTGAAGGTTTCATGAATCAGCTGATTGGTGTGATCAAAATCAACAATGTGTTTGTTGAATTGAAAATTGGTTTTAATAAACGTACGTGAATCAAAAAGCTGTGCGTCTTCAATGACATTAGAGATAATGATGGATGAAAGACGCTCCCCATAGCTAACTATGGCATCTGAAGTTTTTTGAGATAAGTCTGAGATGAGATATACCCCTTTATATATATTAGACAAATCATCCAGTAGCTCCATTACGTGCTCCTGTACATCTTGTCTATGTGATTTTTCAGGTATAACCCCATTAATCACTTCCAGATGTCGGGATATGATGTCTGAAAATTCTTTTTCGTACGTGAGGTCTTTTTGGGAGGCTAGTTGAGCAATCAGTATGAGCTTGTCTGTTATGCCTCCTAGAGCAGATACAACTACTATAACAGGTTCGTCAATTGCTTCAACAATTTTTTTTACATTTAAAATGCTATTCACGGAGCCTACAGATGTTCCGCCGAATTTTAGTACTTTCATTTTAGATAAATATGAATTAGTTAAAGATAAATTAAACTACACTTGGCCTTTTTGACCTAAATAGTTCCCGTGATGACTACATCAGGCAACTACCCGGAATAAACTTCCTGCAAAATAATTCAACTCACCCCTCAGGGGTGCCCATCAATGCCCAAGTGTAATATGCTATATCAATAACCATTCTTTATTTACGTTATTTTAATAAGTATAGTGCAAAGCTACATTATTTTTTTCAAACTCCTGCTATTTTGCTCAGAATGATACAAGATGTTTGATTTTTTCAATTTTTTATTCATTTTGCCCCTCTTTTTGTGTAAAAATAAAATCCAAACAGGTCTTTTGTAGGCACTTGTTAAAGGGGTGGTATGTTGGGGTTGAATAATTATATGGATAAAAAATGTTTTGTAACTTTGCGGTATCAAACTTAAAGACAGAAGGGTATAATGAATATAGCGGCATTGGTTTCCGGAGGTGTAGATAGCTCTGTAGTTGTTCATCAATTGAAAGAAGCAGGCTATGACCCAACCATTTTTTATATACGAATAGGTATGGAAGATGCGGATGGCTACATTGACTGTCCGGCGGAGGAGGATATTGAAATAACCTCCTACGTGGCTAGAAAATATGGCTGCCGTATGGAAATAGTCTCGCTGCATGAAGAGTATTGGGATAAGGTAGTTAGCTATACCATTGAATCTGTCAAAAGAGGATTAACGCCTAATCCGGACATGATGTGCAATCGATTCATCAAATTTGGCTGTTTTGAAGACCGTTGGGGGAGGGATTTTGATAAAATAGCAACCGGTCATTATGCTACGACAACTGAGAGAGACGGCAAAGTCTATCTTTCTACTGCCAAAGATAAAGTGAAAGACCAAACCGATTTTTTAGCACAAATTACTAATTTGCAGATTTCGAAGCTGATGTTCCCTATCGGGCATTTAATGAAAAGTGAAGTTCGCGACATAGCTATTCGTGAACAATTGCCCAGTGCTCAGCGTCGTGATAGTCAGGGTATTTGTTTCTTAGGTAAGATAGATTATAACGACTTTATTGAGCGTTATCTGGGAAAGAAAGAAGGGAAAATCATAGAGTTTGAAACAGGCAAGATTTTAGGTAAACACAATGGTTATTGGTTTCATACCATAGGACAACGAAAAGGACTGGGTTTAAGTGGTGGTCCTTGGTTTGTTATCAAAAAAGATATTAATCGCAATTTGATTTATGTATCAAACGGGTATGATCCGGATACACAATATGGAAAACTTATTCACACGCATGGTTTTCACTTTATAACTGAGGATCCTTGGGGCGAATTTGATGATACAAAAGATATAACCTTTAAAGTGCGTCATACACCGGAGTTTACGAAGGGGAGAATAAGTCGAGTAGGCGATTTATATCGCATAGAAAGCGAAGACAAAATCCAAGGTATAGCCCCCGGACAGTTTGCTGTTGTTTATGACTCAGATAGTCATATCTGTATAGGTAGCGGCATGATTTCCGGAAATGATGAGTAGTCGTTAACGGCTGGTTTTATCTTCTTCGCTCTTATCTTTGTTTTCTACCGCTTCGGCATTGGCTAATTTAAGCACTTCTTCTTGCGTCAGCTCTCGCACATTAGTTACTGTGTAAATGTCAGAAATGAAATTTCCGTATTGGTTGCATTCATTGATGATGCGATCCAGTGCTTCTTTGATATTGACAGACATAGGTAACAGAAATGTTGCCTCTACATAATTCTCTCCAATATTAAGCTGCTCCACCTCACCTTCTACTTGTGGCAGGAAGAATGAAAACTCTCTTCGAATAGTCTCTTTTTGAAAATCAACAAACGGTTTGTGTTCGGATGAGAGAAGCAGCGTATAGAAGCGAAGTTTGTTGTTTTTTCCTCCTAATCCGGTAGAAATAAATATCTGCTTTTCTTCAGACAATTCTGATTCAAGTGACATTCGACTTTCCATCAGTGATAGATGCGCCCACTCAGCAACTTCTGATTGTGGGTCTTGTGCGTACTTTTCTAAAATTCGATAAGCACGTATGTATCTGGATGTAGCTAATAATGAAAGCAAGTGTTGTTTGTATTCAATGGTTGTGTCTTCATTATACAGTGCTACATTATAGTATTCTAAATCTTCTTCAGTGA
>CAZSWS010000109.1:0-6120 GCA_964610765.1 uncultured Parabacteroides sp. | reverse complement strand
ACACAAAGAAGAAAATTTATTAAGCAAGTTGTTGCCGGGGGAATTATACTTCCGGCAGCAACTCGGCAATTATTCAGTAGTGAAACAGCTACTGTATTGCGAAATGAAATGGCAGAATCCGCAAATATTCGAATCGGATTGATTGGTAAAGGAGGAATGGGAACGGCAGATGCAAATTGTGCTTTATCAGTTCCTGGAGTTCAAATCACTGCTGTTTGTGACTTGTACGATGCTCGTCTAAAGCAGGCTAAGGACCAATGGGGGAATGTGTTCACTACAAAAGATTATAAGGAAATACTAGAACGTAAAGATGTCGACGCAGTGTTAATTGGTACACCAGATCATTGGCACCAGCCTATTGCTATCGCTGCTATGAAAGCCGGCAAACATGTATATTGTGAAAAACCAGTCATACATAAGTTGAGCGAAGGAAATGCCCTGATTGATGCTCAGCGGGTCAGTGGCTCATATTTTCAAGCAGGAAGCCAAGGTATGGCCTCATTGGGTAATCGTAAAGCACGGCAATTGATTCAATCCGGTATGATTGGTAAAGTAAATTTCATTGATGGTCAGTTTACGGCTGCTCCCGGAGTTTTAGGTCAATACCCTATTCCTGAAGATGCTTCTGAGTCGACTATATGGTGGAAGCAGTTTATTGGGCATGCACCTAAGTGTGATTTTGATGCTCAACGATTTTTCTATTGGCGTAATTGGAAAGACTATGGTACAGGTATTGCCGGAGACTTATTTGTTCATGTTTTGGCTAGTTTGCATTATATAACCGGAACAAAAGGACCGGATAAAGTATATACTACGGGTGGTATTCATCACTATACTGATGGCTTTCGCGACACACCGGATGTTATGCTTGCTTATTTAGACTATCCGGATAGAAATAATCTAGGGGCTTTTACCGTGCAGTTAGGTGCAAATTATGTAGATGGTGTATCTAATAAATGGGGAAGTATGGACTTTAGGATGGTAGGAAATGAGGGAACTTTGGATGTTGCCTGGGATAAAGTAACGTTGAAGACGAGGACTAATTTTGACCTTAGCAGACTCAAAGAACTTGATCTTATAGGTCAGGGAATGGATACTCCAGTGGTTGTTTCACCTAAAGAAATCGTTTTTTATGCTGCTGAAGGATACAAAGGGGGGCATTATGATCACTTCTTTAATTTCTTTACCGGTATTCGTAATAAGACACCTCTAACTGCGGATGTCTTGTTCGGGGTTCAGTCAGCTGCTCCTGCTTTGCTTTGCTATGAAAGTTATTTGCGTGGTGAAGCCATATACTGGGATGCTGAAAAACTCAAAGTAATTAAAAAGAGAAAATAATTAACCCTTAAACTATGAAAATAAATTTAGCACTAATACTGACTCTTTTATTGACTTTTTCGTTTGGCAAAGGAAGTGAACAACCTGATGTATATAAAAAAGATGCATCAGCTTTGACTGTTGAGGGTAAAAGGAAGAAAATAAAACCTTTTAAACTACCTAAGCAAGAGAAAAAAGAAGGATTTGAGTTGCTCTTTGATGGCACGAATATGGAACAATGGGTAAGTAATACGGACGAATATGTAGTGGAGGAAGGTTATATTGTTATGCATCCTGCAGAGGGAGGCGGATATGGGAATTTATATACAAAGGAAGCTTATGATAATTTTGTATTGCGTTTTGAATTTCAATTAACCCCCGGAGCTAATAGTGGTCTTGGTTTACGGCATGAGATTGTTCCTAAAGAGAAAGGTTATTTAGGCATGGAACTGCAAATACTAGATAATGGAGACGAGCAGTATAAGGACTTGAAGCCTTATCAGTATCATGGTTCTGTTTATAATTATATTCCGGCTAAAAGGGGGTATCTAAAACCTGTAGGTGAATGGAATTATCAAGAAGTAGTAGCTGATGGAAATCGAATTCAAGTGATTCTTAATGGAACGATAATTGTAGATGGAGATTTGAAAGAAGCAACTAAGGATATACCTAAAGAGAAAATTCAAGCAGGTTTATTTACCCCTAAAGGTCATATAGCATTTTTAGGACATGATTCGGTTGTTAAGTTTAAAAACATCCGTGTAAAAAAACTTAAATAGCTATTTGATAGACTGTCTAATTGACTATAAGAAAAGAGTGTAGCATGAGGTGTTGCACTCTTTTTTTATGTAAGTTTGCTTAATTATTATCAATCAGGGCAAACTATGCGAGTGAAAATTTATCCGGAAAATCCTAATCAAAGAGAAATTGAGCGGGTGGTGGAAGTCTTAAAAGAAGGTGGGGTAATCATTTATCCTACGGATACAATTTATGCGATGGGATGTGATGCCTTGAACGTTCGAGCAGTTGAGCGTGTATGTGAATATAAGGGAATCAATCCGCAAAAAAGTAAATTGGCTATTATTTGTCCGGATTTGTCGGCTGTGAGTGAATATGCGAAAATAAGCAATAGTGCTTTCAAGCTAATGAAAAAAAACCTCCCCGGAGCATTCACTTTTATATTACCAACCAATAATGAATTACCCAAAATATATAAAAATAAAAAAGAAGTAGGTATTCGTGTTCCGGACAATTCAATAATACTGGAGATAACACAGCAACTAGGTAATCCGATTATGACTACTTCTATCCATGATGATGAGGTAGAAGAAGAGTATATGACAGACCCGGAGTTAATTCATGAGAAGTATGAGAATACTGTCGACTTAGTAGTAGATGGTGGATATGGAGACATTGTTCCTTCTACTATCGTTGATTGTACAACAGATCATTTTGAGATCACCCGTCAAGGTAAGGGAGAGCTTATTCAGTAAACTATTTATATGTATTGTAAGATATCACCTGATCTGCGCTTTTACGCTTTTTAGGACGATCAGCTTGTGTTGAATAGCCAAGAATAATATCCAGTACAACACGTTTGCTCGCAGGAATATTTAGCAGTTCCCTCATTTTGGGTTCATTAAACCAACCAACTATACAACTTCCTAATCCTTCATCTTCGGCTGCTAAGCAAATATGTGCTGTGGCTATACCAATATCGAGTGGTGCAAAAGATTTCTTTTTTACCCATCCTCCAATACCTGACAATAAGTTAGGAACTTCTTCAACAATTAATATATGAACAGGAGCTTGTTTGGTGAAGTGGTTCATGCCAAGTAGTTTGGCAGAAGTAGCATCAGCTACCTTATTTTTAAGTTCAGGTTCGTCAACTACGATAAAGTGCCAAGGTTGTGAGTTTGTGGCAGAAGGAGCCATACGAGCTGTCTCTAGGATGCGTTCTATTTTTTCTCGCTCAACGAATCTATCCGGATCAAAAGAACGATCGCTCTGCCTTTGCAAGGCTAACGAATGAAAACTCTTCATTATTTATAAGCTTTGGTTATTCCTGAATATTATAATTGAGTAATCCGACTGATATATTTACCTATGATGTCAAATTCTAAATTGACAGTTGTGCCAGGTTTAATTTGATGAAAATTGGTGAATTCATAGGTGTAGGGAATGATAGCTACCTGAAAACTGTTGTTGGTAGGAGAAACAACAGTTAAACTAACTCCATTGACGGTTACAGAACCCTTATCAACAGTTAGATAGCCTTTCTTTGCCATTTCTCTATCAAACGTATATTCAAATGTATAATACCAGCTTCCGTCTGCCTCTTTAACTTCTTTACAAATGGCTGTACAGTCTACATGTCCCTGCACAATATGTCCGTCTAATCGACCATTCATCAGCATACTGCGTTCCAGGTTTACCTTATCGCCTATCTTTAGTAAACCAAGGTTAGAGCGGTCTAAAGTTTCTTTGATAGCTGTTACAGTATATGTGTCGGGCGTTTTTTTAACAACAGTCAGACATACACCATTATGTGATACACTTTGGTCTATTTTAAGTTCATTTACAAATGAGCATGCTAAGGTTAGGTGAATATTACCTTTATCCTTTTCTATAGCTACAATATTAGCTGCTTCTTCTACAATTCCGGAAAACATATATTAAGTTTTAAATTTTTACGCATTCAAAATTACAAAAAATAATGAAGCAGTGTATATACACTTATGACGCTTTAGGTGATTGTTTTATCAATGATTGGAGGTTCCTGACTAAATGTCATAAAACCTGACAGGGTGAAAAGCCAACATCCTTTGAAAAAACTTGGCACACAATTTGATTTAATCTTTGTGGAATTGAAAATTTAATTGAAACAATAATAAATATAATTGAAATGGGAAAAATAATTGGAATTGACTTAGGTACAACAAACTCATGTGTTTCTGTATTAGAAGGAAATGAGCCGGTTGTAATTACGAATAGTGAAGGCAAAAGGACAACACCTTCAGTTGTTGCTTTTGTAGAAGGAGGTGAAAGGAAAGTAGGAGACCCTGCAAAACGTCAGGCTATTACTAATCCTGAAAAAACCATCTTCTCTATTAAACGATTTATGGGTGAAACGTTTGATCAAGTTAAAAAAGAAGTAGAGCGTATACCTTATAAAGTTGTTCAAGGCGATAATAACACACCGCGAGTGGATATTGATGGTCGTTTATATACACCCCAAGAAATCTCTGCTATGATTCTTCAAAAGATGAAAAAAACAGCGGAAGATTATTTAGGTCAAGATGTAGATGAAGCTGTAATTACAGTTCCTGCTTACTTTAGCGACGCACAAAGACAAGCAACGAAGGAAGCTGGCGAGATTGCCGGTTTAAAAGTTCGTCGTATTGTAAATGAGCCTACAGCCGCAGCTTTAGCTTATGGATTGGATAAATCTTCAAAAGACATGAAAATTGCAGTCTTTGACTTAGGCGGTGGTACATTTGATATTTCAATACTTGAACTAGGCGATGGAGTTTTTGAAGTGAAGTCTACAAATGGAGACACTCACTTAGGTGGTGATGATTTTGACCATAAAGTGATTGACTGGTTAGCAGAAGAGTTCTTGAAAGATGAAGGACTTGATTTACGTAAAGACCCAATGGCTCTACAACGTTTAAAAGAAGCTGCTGAAAAAGCAAAGATTGAACTGTCAAGTACAACTAGCACCGAAATTAACCTACCATACATTATGCCGGTTAATGGTATTCCAAAACACTTAGTTAAGACATTGACCCGTGCTAAATTCGAACAACTATGTGATGATTTAGTGCAAGCATGTATCGAACCGTGTAAAAAAGCAATGTCTGATGCAGGGTATAACAATACAGATATTGATGAAGTGATTCTTGTTGGTGGGTCAACTCGTATACCGGCTATCCAAGAAGTAGTAGAGAAATTCTTTGCTAAAGCTCCTTCAAAAGGTGTAAATCCGGACGAAGTGGTTGCTTTAGGAGCAGCTATTCAAGGAGGTGTTTTAACCGGAGAAGTAAAAGACGTATTGTTGTTAGATGTAACTCCGCTTTCTTTAGGAATTGAAACTATGGGAAGTGTTATGACAAAACTGATTGAATCAAACACAACAATTCCTACCAAAAAATCTGAGGTGTTTACTACAGCTGTAGATAATCAGCCTTCTGTCGAAATTCACGTCTTACAAGGTGAGCGTCCTTTGGCAAAGGATAATAAATCAATTGGTCGTTTTCACTTAGACGGCATACCAACAGCTCAGCGAGGTGTACCTCAAATTGAAGTAACTTTCGATATTGATGCAAATGGTATCTTGAATGTATCAGCTAAAGATAAAGGAACCGGTAAAACACAAAGTATCCGTATTGAGGCTTCTAGTGGTTTGAGTGATGATGAAGTGAAGAGAATGAAAGAAGAAGCTGCAGCCAATGCAGAAGCAGACCAAAAAGAAAAAGAGCGTGTAGACAAATTGAATCAAGCAGACAGTATGATTTTCCAAACAGAAAAGCAACTGAGTGAAATAGGTGATAAGTTACCAGCTGATAAGAAATCTGAGATAGAAGCAGCTCTTGGCAAATTAAAAGAAGCTCATAAGGCACAAGATATAGCCGGCATTGATGCTGCAACTAACGAACTGAATACAGTATTCCAAGCAGCGAGTCAAGATCTTTACAATGCTCAAGCTCAACAAGGTGCTCAAGCAGATCCTAACCAAGGTGCAGGTTCTTCTAGTCAGTCAGGAAAGGATGATAACGTAACAGATGTCGACTTTGAAGAAGT
>CAZSWS010000108.1:3249-6138 GCA_964610765.1 uncultured Parabacteroides sp. | reverse complement strand
ACGCACTAAGTCAAACACGCCTAGCGCATCTGATAAGGCCCATACTTCGCTTTTGTCTAGATGCATCAAGGGGGTGTGCAGGGTGAATTGTTCGCTCATGGCTAAGTTGAGTGTTTCGTTGAGCGAATGAATGAACGATTCGCGACAATCGGGATAGCCGCTGTAGTCTGCTTCAGATACACCTGTGACTAAGTCGAAAATCTCTTTGCTATGCGCAAAAATAGCTGCAAAAGAAAGAAAAATAAGGTTTCGACCGGGTACAAATGTATTGGGGTAGATAGCATCAGAAGGTTTTTTTTCGTCCATCTGAATGCGACTGTTTGTCAATGAATTATGGGGTGTCAGTTGTGAAATCAAGGAGACGTCTAATACATGGAAAGGGGTGTTTGCTTGCTCAGCAATCTTGCGTGCGACTTCTACTTCTTGAATATGTTTTTGACCGTACGTGAAACAGACCGTTTCGACGTATTGAAAATGCTTTTTTGCCCAGAACAGGCAAGTGGTAGAATCTTGGCCGCCCGAGAAGCAGACCATGGCAGATGTTCTTTTGTTCATCGTAATCTTGTTTTTTTAACGTGGTTGTTCAAGCACACGCGGAAGCCTGTTTGTGTTACTTCCTGATAAAGTATAAAATACGCAGGAGAAACGACAAATGGTTGCTTCCTCCTGCGTATTATTTCATGATTTTATTGTTTGCCTTCCGTAGTAACTTCTTTGCTTACTTTCTTGATTAGTCCTTGCAATACATTGCCCGGACCTAACTCAATGAAGTGGTCTGCACCATCAGCCAGCATGTTTTCTACTGTTTGTGTCCAGCGTACAGGTGAGGTGAGTTGAGCTACCAGATTTTTTTTGATTGTCTCGGGGTCTGTTTGTGCCTGTGCATTCACATTTTGGTAAATAGGGCAAGCCGGTTGATTGAATGTAGTTGCTTCAATCGCTTCAGCCAGTTCTGCCCGTGCAGGTTCCATCAGCGGTGAGTGAAAAGCGCCGCCCACTTTCAGTTTGATAGCACGCTTAGCACCGGCAGCAAGCGCCAGTTCGCAAGCTCTGTCTATCGCAGGGATAGTTCCGGAAATCACTACCTGACCCGGTGAGTTGTAGTTAGCAGCCACCACTATATCGTCTGTGATGCTTGCACATATTTCTTCTACTTTTTCATCCGGAAGTGCCAAGATTGCAGCCATAGTTGAAGGAGTTGCTTCGCAGGCTTTTTGCATGGCTTGTGCACGTTTGGAAACTAAAACCAAGGCATCTTCAAAAGAAAGAGCACCTGAAGCGGCTAAGGCAGAAAATTCGCCTAGCGAGTGTCCGGCTACCATTTCCGGTTTGAAGTCGTCTCCCAATGTTTTGGCAAGAATAACCGAGTGAAGAAAAACGGCCGGTTGTGTTACTTTCGTTTGTTTCAAGTCTTCATCTGTTCCGGCAAACATCAAGTCTGTAATGCGAAATCCAAGAATCTCATTCGCTTTTTCAAACAACTGTTTTGCTTCACTGTTCGATTCGTACAGGTCTTTTCCCATACCCACAAACTGGGCTCCTTGACCAGGAAATACATATGCTTTCATCTTAATCTATAATTATGTAAATATGCTTTTTAAATACGCACAAAGTCTTAAAAAAATACCTCTTTCAACAAAATTTGTATATATTGATGTTATTTCACTTGACAAAAGTAATAAATTTGGGATAATAGATGGCTATATCGCTGGAAATTGTATCTTTGTGTTCTTAGATTAATAACAAAATACTAACTTAATTATTACCGAATCATGAACTACTTTCTATTACTCGGACCGCTTGGAACCGGAGAAATTATTGTCATAGCCTTGATCGTTTTATTGCTGTTTGGTGGACGCAAGATACCCGAACTAATGAAAGGTTTAGGAAAGGGTGTCAAGAACTTTAAAGATGGCATCAAGGGCATCGAGGACGAAATAAAAATTGACGATACAGACGACAAAACAAAATAAGTAAGAATGCAAGAAAAAGAGATGTCTTTCTGGGATCACCTGGAAGAATTTCGTTGGACATTGATCCGAACTATTTCAGCGCTCTTTATCTTTGCTATTATCGGTTTTATAGTAATGCCGTATCTGTTTGAGAATGTGATACTGGCACCTACGCAGCCGGATTTCATCTTTTACAGAGCTCTATGTAAGGTAAGTTCACACTTTTCCATTTTGCCTGACTTCTGTGATCAGTCAGTTGAAATCCAAATTTTCAACATAAAGATGGCTACCCAGTTCTTTACTCACATGAGTACTTCTTTCTGGTTAGCGCTGTTGCTTACGTTTCCTTACTTGATATTTGAAGTATGGAAATTTGTTAGTCCGGCTCTTTATGAAAATGAAAAGAAAAACTTCCGTTGGGTATTTGTGTTTGGAACAGTAATGTTCTTCCTTGGATGTGCCGTAGGCTATTTCATGGTGTTCCCTATGACACTTCGTTTTTTGGCAACCTATCAGCTCAGTGAATTAATCATTGAACAAGTCTCGCTGGAAGACTATATGAACAAGTTCCTGTTGTTGGTCTTTATGATGGGAGTGCTCTTTGAGTTGCCTTTATTGTCCTGGTTGCTCTCTAAATTAGGTCTAATCAATCGTTCATTCTTTAAGAAGTTTAGACGACATGCAGTTGTTGCACTACTTGTTCTGTCGGCAATAATTACTCCTAGTGGTGACCCATTCACCTTGATGGTGGTGTTCTTACCGGTCTATGGACTGTACGAATTGAGTGCCTTCTTTGTTAAAAAAGCACCTGTTTTAGACGACGACGATGATGATGATGACGACGATGACGATGAGGAGGAGACCGAAGTAAAAGGAGAAGCTCAAGCGATAACTGAAATATAAAATTTACCTAGATACATAGAAGGGTGCAGACATA
>CAZSWS010000108.1:0-3149 GCA_964610765.1 uncultured Parabacteroides sp. | reverse complement strand
ACCCTTTTTTCTTTTAAGCCCTCTCACGGCGTTTGTTCGTCTGTGCACAGACGAAGTGTATAGAGCCTGTGCACAGGTTTATCCTGATAGAACCTGTAAATATACTCTGTGCTAAATAAATAATATTTAATTACCCATAGACTTTTAATATTCTGTTTACCAGCAATTTGTTGTATATTTGAGAAAAGAAATTTCAAACATTTATAAATAAAAAATTATGGAAACTATTCAAGAAGTAAACAGCATGCCTCGTATTGGAGACGCAGCTCCCGAATTCACAGCAGTAACTACCCAAGGTACTATCAATTTCCCGGCAGATTATAAAGGTCAGTGGACTATTCTTTTCAGCCATCCAGCCGACTTTACTCCGGTTTGTACCTCTGAGTTTATCACATTTGCATCTATGCACGAAGAGTTCAAAGCATTGAATTGCGAATTGATTGGCTTATCTATTGATGGTCTGTATAGCCACATTGCTTGGTTGCGTACCATTAAGGAAAAAATCGAATACAAGGGAATGAAAAATGTAGAAGTAAAATTCCCTCTGATTGAAGATATCTCAATGAATGTAGCTAAACTGTATGGCATGGTTCAACCGGGCGAGAGCACTACACAAGCTGTGCGTGCCGTATTCTTTATTGATCCGGAAGGAACGATACGTACCATTTTATATTATCCTTTGTCATTAGGTCGTAACTTTGACGAAATCAAACGTGTATTGATGGGCTTGCAAGCAGCTGATGCATTTGGTGTAGCTACTCCGGCTGACTGGCGTCCGGGTGACGATGTGATTGTACCTACGGCAGGTAGTTGTGGTGTGGCTAACGATCGGATGGAAAATCCGGGCGAGGGAGTAACTTGCTATGACTGGTTCTTCTGCACTAAAAAACTATCAAAAGAAGAAGTAGAAAGCAAGCTGGGTAAATAATCCAAATTGTTCTTTATACAGTGAGAGGTTGAGGCTGAATCAGTAGCTTCAGCCTCTCTTTTTTTGACCTAAGCGGACGACTCTGTTCATACATCTAAAAACATACTACCTTTGCTGATAATAAACCAACAAAAATGAAAGTCACTCTTGCTACATTTAATGCAAAATATATCCATACCTCTCTGGCTCTTCGTTGGCTCTATGTAGCGAATAAAGACCGGTTTGACTTGTCTTTTATCGAATTCACCATTAAAGAATCGATCGAGCAAGCGGCGAGTGATATATTAAATACCGAGTGTGATGTGGTAGGGGTGAGTGTTTCTATTTGGAATGTTCGTCATACGGCAGAGTTGGTGGCTTTGTTGAAGCAACGCAAACCGGAACTAATTATCATTGCCGGTGGACCTGAAGTTACTTATGAGCCGGAATTTTTCTTGACAAACTGGGCAATCGACTATGTGATAAGCGGTGAGGGTGAATTTGTCTTAGGTGACTTATTAGAAGTGATAGCGGAAAAAGAAATGCCTCATATAGATGGAGTGTCATATGCCGGGCATATCAGCCGTCATGTGGTGCAGGCTGATTTAATGCGCTTGGCGGCTTTACCTTCTCCCTATCAGTTAGCCGATGATGTGGCTGACTTGAACAACCGATTAGTCTATTTCGAAACCTCCCGGGGCTGTCCCTATCAATGCCAGTATTGCTTGTCTTCATTAGAGAAAGGGGTACGTTATTTTCCGGAGCAATATATCACAGAAAACTTGGGATACCTCATTAAGCAGGGAGCCCGGCAAATTAAATTTTTGGATCGCACGTTCAATCTGCATGTGAAGCATACGTATCGTGTGTTCGACTTCTTACTGAATCATCATCGACCGGGCTTGAGTTGTCAGTTCGAGATATATGCAGATTTATTGACCGACGAAACGATTGATTATCTGAATACTCATTTGCCTCAGGATTATTTCCGTTTCGAAATAGGCATTCAATCTACGTACGAGCCAACGAATGTGGCCGTTAAGCGCAGACAAGATTTTCCCCTTTTAGCGCATAATATCCGAAAACTGACTGAAGGGGGGAAGATTGATTTTCACCTGGACTTGATAGCCGGACTTCCTTATGAAACGTTCGATCGCTTTGCTCGTTCTTTCAATGATGTGTTTCATTTGGAAGCAAAAGAGGTGCAATTGGGCTTTCTGAAAATGCTGAGAGGTACGCATTTGCGCAATATGGCTGACTTTTATGGGTATGAATACGATGCGGAGGCTCCCTATGAAGTCATTGCTAACCGGGATATTTCAGAAGAGGAGCTTAACCGTATTCGCGATGCAGAACATGCGGTCGATAAGTTTTGGAACAGTGGACGCTTCACCTCTACCATGGACTACCTGATACACGGACCGTATGCCGGACGCTACTTTGAACTGTTTGATGAGATAGGGCAGTTTCAGCAAGAAGTAGGTTTTCCGCAAAGAGGATATCTTTTAGAGGAGCTTTTTCGCTTTTTCCATCGCTTTTTGCAATCTCGCGGACTGGATGTGTTTGACAAGCTGCGCAAAGATTATTATACGAACTTCTCTCGCCGACCCAAAGGCTTTTGGGAAGATGGATTGGATAAAAAGAAGCGGAAACAGTTGCTTTATACCATTGCACAAGACCGAGATTTTCTTCAGAAACAGGGTTTGGAACGACGGATAATTGAAAAATATACGGCGATTGACCCAATTGATGAAACTACTTATCTACTGACCGTCTTTCTGCAAGAGGAACCCGCTCGTCGCCTCGAAATCAACTATACGTTTTGACCCTTATGGTCTTTTGTTTTATATCTTGATGATTATTAGGCTGTTATTCGATTCCCTCCTGCCTGAATTTTCTATTTATAGTGACGTTTTATATGTTTTGCTACTGCCTTTATCTCAAAAGATACGACCCTTTTTCTCAAAAGACTATGGGCAACTAATCTTTTAACCCTTGTCGAAAGAGCTTTTAAGCCTCGTCGGAAGCTCTTTCAACGAACGTAAGAAGAGCTTCTAACGTTCGTTGAAAGCTTAGTTCAGCCTGATTAAAAAAACAAATGTCCTTGTCTTTAGCAGCATTAGCCTACTGTATTTATGGGATAACTCCATACTAGTTGTTTTGATTTATCGCTGGGATAAAATTGCGAGATCTATGGTTTCTGGGTAGTTGCTCGAAATTAATATGTTGAAATATTTGTTGT
>CAZSWS010000107.1:0-6335 GCA_964610765.1 uncultured Parabacteroides sp. | reverse complement strand
TTTAAAATAATAGCAACAGATGGAGACTATTTCGTAGGAGTCATTGAGCCTTTTAAGCTTCAAGAGTTGGATTTTGATACACGCTTGGAAAATAGCTACTTACAAGAGATAGAAGAATTTTTATCAACAGTGAATGAGGAGGATAATCCAGTTTTGTTTTTTTATAAAATCAAATAAAGAATAGGTGTTTATGGAGTGGTAAGTTTTTGATTATGAGGGATGTGTTTTTTTCTATAAAGAAAGTCGTTAGAGTTTGTTTTTTAGCTATTACTCTTATTGTGATGCTTGGAGGATGTGCCGATACCACTGAAACATCTGAAGAGATCATCTTTTTAGAGCGAAGCGAAATAGCTTTGGTTCCTCAAGATATAGTTGGAGATTATAAATTGATACCCCTAGAGATAACGGATCATTCTATTCTTCGGGGTGTGAATAAGATTGTTAAAGTAAATTCTTTTTATTTCGTCTTTGATCGTCGTACTAAGATGATATGTAAGTATGATGAGCAAGGTCGATTTTTAGGTAAAATTCATCGGGTTGGCGAAGGTCCTAATGAATATGTCGAAATAAAAGATTTCTATGTTTATGATAATCAGCTTGTGTTATTGACTTATCCTTTTAAACTGATTTTCATAGATATAAATAGTTTAATTCCGGCTCAGGATGAATTCATTTTGCCTGATTTATACTCACAAGTTGTAGTTAAGGGAGATTATTATTACATCTACTCTGGCGATAGCGGTTTGTTAGATATATGGCACTCTAAAGACAGACAGTTAGTAAGAACCTATCAGTTTGATGTTTTAAAAGGATTAATACCCTATGATGAATCCATGTATGTATATGATGAACAGATATATATGCATATACCCGGAGATGATGTCATTTATTCTATAAATGAATTAGAATTGAAAAAAATATCAAGAATTGATTATCCAAATAGAAACAGCATCATTGATTTTTATTCAAATCGAGATACTAAACCTCTTGAACTAGAGGAAATAGGCATCTATAGTCTCCCATCTATTTCAAATATATTTAAGCTGAAAAATGAATTTTATTTCATGTATTCATTCATGGGGGCTTTTCAAACAAATCTTCCGGATAGAAATAATAAAGGGAGCAGGGTTAATTGCTGTTTGACAGCAGCCATGCCACTTAATCCCTCTGTTGTTTTTACTGACAAGGATAGATTAATCTCATGGGGGTATTTATTTCAATTGCAAAAAATGCCAGTAGAAAAAACTGTGATTGATAGTCGCAAAATAGATGAAATTGTCAGCGAGGATATTGAATCCATTGTGTTGATTGAATATATACTAAAATGAATATGAAAGTGGTGAAAAACATAACATTATTAATGCTTACTATACTTTTTAGCTCTTGTGGTACTAAAAGTAGTAAGATAGTAGATGATGTGCTATTTTTGGAAGACAACACATCATCAATGAGTGCAGGAAAAGACTACTTTTCAAAAATAGAATTTACGCTTCTAAAGGAGGATAAAGACTTTTTGGTAGGTAGTGTAGATAAGTTAGTAAAACATGATTCTTTATATTATATATTAGATAAGCGGAAAACCAATGCTTTATATTCGTTTGATTTTAATGGTAATCCACGCAACAAATTTAGCAAAGAAGGCATGGGACCTAATGAGTATATTGAACTCTATGATGTATGTGTCGATAAAGAGAATGAAGAGGTTGTTCTATTTTGTATGCCTCCCAAGCTTATTTATACCGACTTCAATCTGAATATAAAAAGAGAGGAAGTCCCTCTGGGTGAGAGATTTTACGACAGAATGGCGATTTTTAAAGATAAATATTACTTCTATAATCACAATCAACGACGAGTGGACCTCTACAATCCTTTGGAACATACATTTGAGAAATACTTGGAGACCAAAAAGATGAAAGGAGATATTATAGATTCCTCTCCGGTATTTCATATAGCTTCTGATGACCTTTATTTTCATTCTCCGGGTGACGACTGCATCTATCTTTTGAGTGAAGAGCCTCAGGAGTGTTTGAAGTTGGATTATAAGAACAGAGAAAAAGCACGGGATTTCTATGTATCTACAGAACCTCAAGACATCACCATGGAAGATCGAGGTTTGTATCCGCTACCATATATTCATACGCTTTTTAAATACAAAGGCGAACTTAGTTTTTTATACACCTATAAATTCATGGTAAGAATATGGTACTCCAACAAGCAAGAATATGTGAGATTTTTACCGGGAACTACTGCGATGATGGTTGAAGATGGATCATTATATGCATCAGAGTCTTATTTTAACCTCAAACAGGGAATTGTTCATTTTAAAGATATGCCTGAATATAAAGAATTCATGAAAGGGGTTGATGTAAATATCGATACGCTATTGAATATGGATGAAGAATATGAAAATCCGGTAATCATTACATATACCTTAAAATAACAAATGATGAAAAACAGTAGTTTAACAATTTGTTTTCTTATGCTACTATGCATCTCTTGTCGTTCGAACGAGGAACAAAGTATTGATGAAGGACTGACATTAATTGATAAAAGCAAGCTAGAATATCGATATGTTATTACCGACAACTTTAATCAATCTAAAATAATAAAGTTAGAAACCACTGATGAGGGATTACTAGGGTGGATTTCAAAAGTTGAAATAGACGATAGTTTGATTTTCATACAGGATGTCAATGAGAAAATCTTTGTGTTTGATGATAAAGGACAGTTTAGAAATACGATAGGGAAGATTGGTCCCGGTCCGAAAGAAAGGTTAACCCTTTTGGGATTTTCATTGGATAAAAAAGCCAAACAGACTCATCTCTATGATATAATAGGAAGAGCTACTTTTATTTATACTTATGCCGGTGAATTTGTGCAAAAAAATCAACATGAGCGAGAATATTTTTCAAAAGCGACACGCGTAACAACATCAAATAGTGGTGATGTATTGTTGACCCTTTATAATGATAATTCATCTTTGTATAACTATCGGGTCATATCCGGCAACGAGATTCGTGAATGTCTTCCTTATATTGCTTATGGAGAGAAAACAACAAGTGATGGTGAGTCAACAATAAGTAAAAATCAAGAAGATACGTATGCCTGTCGTTTTTTATCGGACACGATTTATAAATATGATGAAAGAGCCAAGCACTTTAAACCGACTTTGTTTTTTAAAGGTATTTATCAAACCCTGACTAAAGAAGACCTCCAAGAAGAAGAACCTTTTGAGATAGCTTTGGATGCTTATACTATTGCAAGAAAAAAAGGACTGTCACGTGGAGTAAGCAATCTGTATTGTATGGATAATTTTATTCTTTTTACTTTTACTGAAGAGAATGCACTCTATAAAGCTTTTTGGAATATCAAAGAAAAAACAGGCTACTACTATAATCCGTACGATGAAATAGTAGAGCAAAGCATATTCACTTCCTTATCTAACGTATGTGGCACACATGAAGATTATTTAATTTGTGTTGTTCCTTCTGAAGAAGCCATCCTTCATACGGAGGAAGTTGAAGATTCAAGACTGAAAGATATTTTACTTCAAACCAAAGAAGAAGATAATCCCATTTTGATATTTCATAAGATTGATTGAATATGCTAAGAATCACATGTGAAAATATAATAATCGTTGTACGTTCAATCTCCTCTCATCCTTTTGAGGAAAATGAGATTACAAGAGAGTTATTTAATTAAAACTAGAGTTTATGATGAAAATAAGACTAAACCATTCATTCGCATTTATTGTATTGATATTTATGCTTTCTTGTATTAATCGGCAGCCGATTAATAATGAACAAGAAATAACGATAACTGTAAGTCCTGATGAAGCTGTTGAGAATATTAAAGCATCAGAGCTTTATGCCGATATTCATTACATACCTTTGGAAACACGTGATGACTGTCTAATTGGTGAAGTATCTGATTTAATAAAATATAAAAATCGCTTTTATATTTTAGATAAGGATATTACATATTCTGTTTTTTGTTTTGATGAATCAGGGAAATTCCTTTTTAAAATTAACAATATAGGAACAGGTCCAGGGGAGTATGTCAGATTGACAGGGTTTAGTATTAATACAGATAATGATCAGTTGGTGTTATTTGATGGCGCTACTGACCGGATTTTACTATATAGCCTTGAAGGTAAGTATATTGAATCTTATAAATTGGGGTTTCATGCTAATGAATTTTCATATATGTCTGATGGTTTTTATGCTTTTTATGCTGCATTTACTTTGTCTAATAATAACCTATTGAAAGGTGGAATGTATCCTAATCTTATTATCACGAATGAGAAATTTGAAATCACTAAGACAGGTATGCAGTATTCTGAAAATGCGAATTTTGCTGCAATTCCTATGTCAATGAAAAGCTTCAATAGCTATGATTTGAAAAACCACTCTTTAATGTCTTCTTTCAATGATACAATTTTTAGCATTACTCCTCAAGGTGAAGTGCCATATATTTATATTGATTTTAAAAACAATCAACGAACTCAAGATTTACAATCATTGATGTATTCCTCCGATACTAAGGTTGACGGAATTGTTGAGTTTTTGAAAAGCAATGATATATGTGATTTGTTTTACTTTGTGGAATCTAAAGAGAATATTTTCTTTTCTTATTCAAAAGGAACTACCACTCACTACTTTTTTTACAATAAAGAAACGATGTTGCAAAAAGATGTAGTTTATAAAAAAGGAAAACAGTTTCCTATTATGAATGATATAGACGGCATAGATTATATTGTTCCTATGATAGGAATAGGTGTTGGAAATCTTTTTTACACCGTTGTATCTCCTGATGTTTTCTTGGATAATAAGGATGAGGTAATGCGTGATTTTCCTGAAAAACAAAATCTAATTAATTTAATAAATAAGGTATCAGAAGAAGATAATCCTATTATAGCTGTAATCACGCCTAATTAATAATACTAGCCAATATGAAAAAAGGAACAACTTATTATCTATTCATTGCTTTAGTGTCTTTGCTAGGCTTTTCTTGTGCGAATGAGATAAAGAATGTAAATGAAGAACTGTTAATCAAAATCGATGTGAATGATGCTAAAACGTTAGAGTTTCCGGATTTTTTTAATGATTATCGGCTAGTCGTGTTAGAAACACTGGATAGCTCTCTAATTGCAGATATAACAAAGCTTATCATAACAGATACTCATATCATCATATTCGATGCAAGGCAAATGCGGATTTTATTGTTTGATGAAGAAGGTCATTATCTAAGACAAATAGGCGAGAAGGGACCTGCTCCGCATGAATATAGTTATATTAATGATATTCAATATGAAGCCAGTACACAATTAATCTATGTGCATGAGCGTTTTCAAAATAAATTCTTCATTTATAATCTAGAAGGGGAGCTTATAAAGAAGAGTGAGAAATGTGTGGTGAGCTTCAACTATTTTTTTAAGTCAGACTCGGGTTTCTGGGTGTATAGTTGTTTTAAAGAAAATAATCCTGAGGGTCATAACCTGATTCTCCTAGATGATGACTTACAGACTATTAAAGCTGCTTATTTCCCTCAAAAAGATTTCATAAATATTGCGAGTGGAACAACATTTACAGTTGATGAAAATGAAAATGGGTACTTCTTCTATCCATCAAGTAATATTATCTATAAGCTTGACAAAGAAGAGGCAATTCCTTTTTGCACAATTGATTTTGGAAAGAAAACGATGCCCTATGATTATATCATAACGTTGGATGACCATCTGGAATACGACAATCTTGTTGCTGACCGAAAATATTTGGGGGATATCTCTGATTTTAAAATAGGTAAGGATTTATTTAGCTTTTCGTTTAAAGAGACCGGATATGGGATTCCGGTTCAGTCGTATGAGTGTTATTATAGCAGAGAGGAGCAGAAAACGCATGTTTATAATACGGCTTATATTTCCAATGCGAGACATCCTATACCCAATAATATTTTGGTTATAAAAGATGGCTGTGCAATATATTCTATTGCTTTAAGTATGTACTCGGATGATAGCTATAGCAGTCTATCACAAGAATTAGGAAAAAATATAACAAATGAATCCAACCCCATTTTAATTTTTCTTCAGTTGAAGAAAGCATCAGAAAAAGATCAATGAGTGCTAGCGGTATGTTTATATACAGTTAAAAATCCAGAGTTGTCAAAAAACAAATTTAATTTATCATGAAAAATAGCTGTTTACTAATATTGTTTTTATGTGTGGGAATGTTTATAAGTTGCAACAATCGTACGCAGAAGTATTCAGAAGAAAATGTCCCTGTTATCAATGTTGATTTAGATAATAAGCAAGAGTTTAAATTAAGTCTATTAGCTGA
>CAZSWS010000106.1:0-6362 GCA_964610765.1 uncultured Parabacteroides sp. | reverse complement strand
TTTATTTTCATGGGTTTGAGTGATTTAACAAAAAATCATGTGTCGTTTCATAACTTATGCTTAATAATAGAACAGTGTGAAACATTAATTGTTTATGACATAAAGCCTTGTTGTTTGAGCACCCGCATATACTCCATTGAAAAAGCCTCGTTGTTCTGTCTGGTATATCTGAGGTCTGTAAATACTTGCGCTAGTGTTTCTTTGTTATTTATTCTTACAAACTCTTGGTTTACCTCAAGTTCTTCTTTGTCTTTGTATAGTTCATTAATGCGGTCAGGGGTATAGTCTGCGTATGTTTCTGTATGCACCACGGCTGCTAGCGGAAGTCGTTCCGGTTGCTCCGGTTGTTCCTCCGGATACCCCAGTGTTACCGTTGTGATTGGAACGACCAGCCTAGGTAACTCTAAAATATCAATAATTTGTGCTGCATTATAAGTGGTCGTGCCTAAAAAGCAAAGACCTAGTCCTTTTTCTTCGGCAGCGTCACAAAAGCTTTCAGCAAATAGCATTGCATCAATGGTGGCGCAGATAAATGTCTGAAAATTATCAAATCCTGCATCCGCTTTTCGCTGCTCACTCCATTTGACAAAGCGATTAGCATCTGCACAAAAAGTAAGAACAATGGGTGCTTGCGTAACCATCGGTTGGTTGAAGTGTGTAGGAGCCAGTTTTTCTTTCATGGCTTGGTCGCGCGTAACGACCACGCTATACAGTTGCATGTTGCCTGTGTTTGAAGCTCGGACCGCAACTGTTAGTAAATCATTTAACAGTTCCTCGGTAACTTCTTTTTCTGAATATTTTCTGATGGATCTACGATTACTTAATGTCTCAATCATGGGTCATATTTTTATTGCCCCCAAAGATACTCAGAATATATTAGATGCTTTCTTCTTGCTCTGTGTGTTTTTTAAAGATAGGAGTAGCTTACTTTGTGCTTTCAAATAGCTTAAGTTGCAATTCCTTTCCATCCCACTCAATATATGAAAAAAGTCTCATCCAGTCGCCTGCAATAAGCACTCGACTTGTTTCAGATAGATGGGTATCCAGTAGGATGTGGCGATGACCGAATATGAAAAAGCTAATATCGGGGTGAGTTTGAAGATACTCTTTGCTGAATTTAACTAAGTAGTCGCCGGGTTTTTCCGGGCGATTGGGTTCTTGAAGTTTAGCAACCCCTTTTTTTCGACTGCTTAATGACCAGCCCAGGGCAAAACCAAAAGTCCATCTGGGATGTATGCCTCCATAGAGCCATTGGCAGAATTTATTCCTGAATAACGCCCTTAGGAAGCGAAATCCGAGAGTTTGGTCACCCACCTCATCACCATGTGCTAGAAAGAAACGTTTGTTCAGCAAATCGACGATAAGGGGACCTTGGTGGATTTGAACGCCAATCTCTTGTTGTAAGTAATTGAACATCCAAATATCGTGGTTGCCTATGAATAAATGAATCTCTACGCCGCTGTCAGCCAACTCAGCCATTTTGCCTAAAAAGCGCACATGACCTTTGGGTACGACATATTTGTATTCGTACCAGTAGTCAAACATGTCTCCAAGGAAATAGATAGCTTTAGCATCTTTTTTAACCGTGTCCATCCAGCGAACAAGCTTCTTCTCTGCTTCTAACGGATTAGCAAGATATCTAGACCCCAAATGAGCATCTGAGGCAAAGTAAATCGTATGGCGGGTGTTCGTTTCCAAAAACAGGTAAATGGAGGTTATAGAAAACCTAATTCAAGCTTGGCCTCTTCGCTTAGCATGTCTTGTGTCCACATGGGCTCAAAAACCAAATTAATGTCTACGCTTTTTACATTCTCAACACTTTCTACCTTCATCCGCACATCTTCCATGATGAAGTCGGCAGCGGGGCAGTTAGGCGCAGTGAGTGTCATGTCTATGGTTACATGTTGATCCTCATCAACGTCTATTTTATATATCAAGCCTAGATCGTACACGTTTACGGGTATTTCCGGGTCATATACGGTTTTAATCATGGCTACAATAGCTTCTTCTGTTTGGAGAAATTCGTTTGTCATAATGAATTATTTTTCACAAAGATAAGAAAACTTCAGGTTGAAAAACGGATATTAAGAGACGGCTAAGTCAGGATGATAGAAAAATAGATTACTTTTTTATCTCGAACGATTCCTTCATGTCCATCTCGTTCTTTTTGCTATCGAAAAACTTGTATTCAAGAAAAGACAGGCTTTGATCCGGAATTACCTTGATACCTTTTGAATATTTCATTTTCCATTGCAAGCTAAGCGGATACAGCCCCTTGTTGACATAAGCGGCTACATAAGGATGGATATGCAATGTGAATCTTTTGATTCGATGCTTGTTGACCAGTGTTTTAATTTTCCGTTCCAACGTGTCGGTAAACAGGATGGAGGGTTCAGACTTGCCTGTTCCGAAGCAGCTAGGGCAGTTTTCTTCAGTCTCGAAGTCGAGTGACGGGCGAACACGCTGACGCGTAATCTGCATCAGTCCAAATTTACTTAATGGAAGAATGTTGTGTTTAGCCCGATCGTTAGCCATCGCTTTCGTCATGTGTTCATACAGCTTTTGGCGGTTGGATGCTTCGCTCATGTCAATGAAGTCAATAACGATAATGCCTCCCATATCCCTTAGGCGTAATTGTCTGGCTATTTCTTCAGCAGCAGTACTGTTCACTTGGACAGCAGTCGTTTCTTGCTCAGTGCTTCCCTTCGTTCTGTTGCCGCTGTTTACATCTATCACATGCATCGCTTCCGTATGTTCAATAATCAGGTAAGCCCCGTTTTTATAGGTAACTGTTCTGCCGAATAACGACTTGATTTGTTTAGTAATACCAAACTTGTCAAAAATAGGAATCTCTTCTGAGTATAGCTGAACACTGTTTTCTTTGCCGGGAGCAATTAGGCTGATGTAGTTCTTTGTTTGATTGTAGATGTCTTTGTCGTTGACGTGTATGCTTGCAAACGAATCATTGTAGATATCTCTAAGCAAGGCGACTACACGGCCTGTCTCTTCGAAGAATATAGCCGGAGCAGTGAGTTGAGCGACTTTATCAATGTTGTTTACCCAGCGATTTAGCAGCGTCTTAAGTTCATGATCCAGCTCAGCTACTTTGATGTTTTCGGCAGATGTGCGAACAATAACACTGAAGTTCTTTGGCTTTATGCTTTGGATAAGCTGACGAAGCCGGGCGCGCTCTTCAGCTGATTTTATTTTGGTAGATATGGAAACTTTATCGCCAAAGGGCAGAAGCACTAAGTATCTGCCGGCAAAAGAAAGCTCGGCTGTAAGGCGTGGACCTTTGGTCGAGATGGGCTCTTTGGCTATCTGAACCAGTAGCTCGTCTCCCGGTTTAAGTAAGTCCCCGATACTTCCATCTTTTTCTATTTCAGGTTGTAGCTGAAATTTTGCAATTACGGGTTGCTTCTTACTTTTACTTCTGACTTGTTGCGTGAATTTTTGTTGAGAAGAGAAGTTAGGACCTAAGTCCTGATAATGAAGAAAGGCTTCTTTCTTATATCCCACATCAATAAAAGCTGCATTTAACCCCGGGATGAGTTTTTTTACTCGCCCTAAGTAGATGTCTCCTACGGCAAAAGCATTTTCTCCCTTACCTTCCTGCTGAAGCTCGACTAAATTCTTGTCTTCAAGGATGGCAATGGAAATTTCTTTCTTTTGTACGTCAACTACTAATTCGCTCGTCACGATACTCAGGATGGATTAACTAGTTTTATGATATGAAAAAGAACAAACTTATGGTTTTTGTCATTAGTTTGTTCTTTATGTTGGTAAAAGGCGAACTTATTTCTTTTTATGTCTGTTCTTTTTTAGCCTTTTTTTACGCTTGTGCGTAGCCATTTTATGTCTTTTTCTTTTTTTTCCGCTAGGCATTTTAGTTCGTTTATATGGTTAATTATTTTTTGCTTACTTGATTCAAAAAAACGCGAGCCGGTTTAAAAGACGGGATATCGTGCTCAGGTATGATAATCGTAGTATTTTTTGAAATATTACGGGCTGTTTTTTGAGCTCTTCTTTTAACGATAAAGCTGCCAAAACCTCTCAAATATACATTTTCCCCGTTAGTTAATGATGATTTAACGGTTTCCATAAATGACTCAACAGTAGCTAAAACTGTGCTTTTGTCTATCCCCGTATTTTTTGAGATTTCATTAACGATATCTGCTTTTGTCATGTCTTTTAAATTTATTAAGTTCTTATTTTATTAATTTTTTGGACTGCAAATATATAGCTTTTATTTTAGTGCAAAAAGTTTTACTCTGCTTTTTTTAGAAAAGATAGTATTTGCCGTCTTTAATTTATACGTTTGTGCCTCTTATAGTTGTTATTTAATTCATTATATAATGATGTGCGGATAAATATGGAACGAGGCGATAAAGAAATAAGTCGAGTCCTGATTGAATGGTACGAAAAGAATAAAAGAGATTTGCCTTGGCGCAATTCAGTCGACCCCTATACAATATGGATATCTGAAATTATACTTCAACAAACACGTGTGGCACAAGGCTACGATTATTATTTGCGTTTTGTAGAGCGATTTCCTAATGTGCGTGTTCTGTCTGAGGCTACCGAAGAGGAGGTCTTGAAGTATTGGCAAGGTCTTGGCTATTATTCTCGTGCCCGTAACCTGCATGCGGCTGCCAAAGATGTTGTTCATCGCTTTGATGGGGTGTTTCCCAACAACTATAAAGATGTTCTTTCGTTAAAAGGTATAGGTCAATACACAGCGGCAGCAATTTTGTCGTTTGCCTGGAATCAGCCCTACCCCGTGGTAGATGGGAATGTGTTTCGGGTGTTAAGCCGTCTGTATGGCATTGATATACCAATTGATACATCCAAAGGAAAAAAAACGATTACCGAATTGGCTGAACTGTTGATTGATGTGGATAGAGCCGCCTTGTTTAATCAGGCAATTATGGAGTTTGGAGCTTTGCAGTGCACTCCGGCTAAGCCGCAGTGTGCTATTTGTCCGTTGGCAGATAGTTGTTATGCGTGGGCAGAGGGCAGACCAACTGCCTACCCTGTTAAGCAAAACAAAGTAAAAGTCAGTTATCGTTTTCTTAATTACTTTCATGTTACGCATAACGGGCGGCTTTTTTTACGAAAAAGACAGGCCGATGATATATGGAAAGGTTTGTTTGAACTACCAATGATAGAGACTCCTGTTGCGACTGATTTGGTAGACTTGCAAAAGACAGACGCTTTTAAGTCTCTTTTCTTAGACTGCGGCGAATGGACGCTGCGTGATTATCGGTTAAATATTAAACATATACTCTCTCATCAAATATTAACAGCTTCTTTTTATCAAGTGGAAATTGCAGACCCTGCTGCTCTATCTGAGCAATATCTGCTTGTTACTACGGATGATTTGGTGCATTATGCGCTACCTCGACTCATTCATCAATATTTGTTTCCCGACAATCCTTAATCGTATGCAAGGAGGTAGGGGCTGATAGAAAATATTAATAGAGTGAAAGGGTTTTGTCAATGCATAATTGTATACCTTTCGGTCGTATTTATATAAACGCATAGGGATGTGTTGAAAAACTCGTTCAGAAGCGTTAAAAAAGGAAGAATCCTTGGCTAACGTTTTTATTATTTGTATGTTTATAAAAGAGATTAGGGAATAACTGTTGATATTAACTTTGAAAAACAAGTCATTATGAATGTAGGACAATTTCAAAAGAAACTATTAGGTTTGCAAGACAACATGATGAACTTTGCATTGATGCTCACTGCAAACCGGGATGATGCCCAGGATTTGTTGCAAGAAACAACGCTGAAGGTGTTGGATAACCAAGAGAAATTTGTTGACAATATAAATTTCAAGGGTTGGGTTCTGACCGTTATGCGGAACATATTTATAAATAATTATCATAAGATTGTGCGCACTCAGACCGTAGTAGATCAGGGTGTCGATTTATATAATTTAAATGTTGCCAACGACTCGGGTATAGACAATCCGGATGGTTCATACCAGATACAAGAGATTACGAAGGCTATTAATAATTTAAGTGAAGACTTAAAGGTGCCTTTCTCTATGTTTTTGAGTGGATATAAGTATAACGAAATAGCTGAATCACTCAATGTGCCTCTAGGTACGATTAAGAGTCGTATCTTTTTCGCTCGTCAAGAGTTGAAGAAAGCATTAAAGGATTTCGAAAACAACTAAGTTTATTTTTAATCAATATATAAAGCCACTTCTCTTTATAATAAGGGAAGTGGCTTTTTTAGTTGTGATTTGCTTGATGAGGCACCCGACAGCTATTAAGAATTTCTGATATAATCTCTGTAAGAGGGTTTGTCTTTAAATTTCCTTAATCAAGGTCTGGCATGGGTATACCTTTGTT
>CAZSWS010000105.1:0-6817 GCA_964610765.1 uncultured Parabacteroides sp. | reverse complement strand
TGTTTGCATGTAAAGTAAATAGCCTATTCATTTAATCAAATTGATAGGGGCAACTAATCGGCTCACAGCTGTGAGCCGATCAGTCCACAGCTGTGAGCCGGTTGGTCCACAGCTGTGAGCCGATTAGTTTGCCCTACTTTTTTTAATAAAACAATAGGAGTAAATTAAAAAAGCCTTGTATGTTTTGAGATAAAATTCCGTACCTGAATGAGAAAAGAGGAACTGTGAATTTTTACGGTGCTAAGGTGTTCAGTTGTTTGTTTACCAAATCAATTTCATTTCGTATGCTTTTTTTATCATTTCGGCTGCATTGCGTGCATTGAGCTTGATGAGCAAGTTTTTCCTAAAGAACTTTACGGTATCTATTTCACGGAAAATAAAATCAGCTATCTCTTTTGTGGTATACCCATCTGCTACATATTTGAGTATCTGATTTTCTCGCTCGGAAAGCCAGACAATCTCATCGTTAACCTTTTCCCTCAATAAAATATCTATTTCATCGCATAAGAATACTTCGCCTTTGCTTACCATTTCTATCCCCAAAAGCATCTCTTCACTTTCTGCATTTTTAAGTATATACCCGTGCGCACCGTTATGTAAAGCTCGTTTAGCTATGCTAAATTCTTTGTAGCTTGTCAGCATGATGATTTTTAAAGAAGGATATTGCTTCTTTATATCCTCACAAAAGTCAACCCCATCACCATCAGGCAATCCAATGTCAAGAAGTAAAATATCAGGGAGTTCTTTGGCTAGTCCCTCACGACAAGTAGCCAAATCGTAGTAGGCGTTTTTTACTTGAGCTATTTGGGTTTCATTAATCAGCTTGCTCAAGCTTTCCACAACCATTCGGTGGTCGTCAACAATTTGAATGTTTATCATCGTTACACTATTTGTTTTTAAATGTTTATTTCAATAATCGTTTCTGTTCCTTTGCCCAAAGACGAAAAAATCTCTATTTTACCATTACATGAAGCTACGCGGTCCTGAATGCTTTTTAAACCGATGCCCTGAGTAATCGTTTTTTCTTCAAATCCGCATCCGTCATCTTGGACGGTTAATGCAAAATGATTGTCGCTCTGCACTAATTGGACGTTAATGTTTTTTGCACCCGAATGACGGATGGAGTTAGTGACCAGTTCGCTCGCGCAGCAGTAAACAATGAACTCTATGCGTTTTTCTATGTGTTTTTCCTGCCCAAAAAAATGGAATCGCACATTTGCGAATTGTGCAGTAAAGTCTTCTAATGCTGTTTTGATCCCGAAACGTAAAGGAAGAGGCATCAGGTTGCGTGAAATTCGGCGTACCTCTTCAATGCATCTGTTCAGCTTTTCGCTAGCAGCAGTATGGTCTGTTTCGGATTTAAGAGCCGAAAGACTGCCGAGTAATCGGTCATGCAATTCTGTTGCGATACGCTCGCGTTCGCTCATTTCTCCTTCCTGAACGGCATTAGATGCAATCAGCTGTCTTTCTTTTCGTGAACTTCGCATCTTAAACCATAGGGCTACTCCGAAAGAAGCCAACAACATAACCCCGGCAATCGTAATCCAAACATAAAAAAGTCGCTCTTTCTCTAACGAAGCAATGCGCATTTCCTTTTTTTCGGTTTCGTATTTGACCTCCATATCGACTATTGCACTTTCTATGTTTCGGTCGTTTATTTCTCTGGATAGGAAGTTTAGTTTTGTAAGAAAGCGCGCTGCTTTATCCTTGTTGTCTAAATAAATATTCGCATAAGCTATATTGGTAACCAGGTCTTTGCCAATTAAGAAATTGGTTGTATCAAACTCCCACGCTTTAGATGCAGCAAAATTACATTCCTCGTAACGTTTTTGTATTCGATAAATATCCGAAAGTGTGCCGTATGAATTAATCAGGAGTTGAACGTCACCATACTCTATTGCTTGGTCTAGACTTTCGGTTGCATACTTTTCGGCTTTATCATATTCTTTGAATTGGTTTGAATAATAAATCTGAGCAATAGTTATTAAACTCATAACCTCAAAGGTCTTGTAACCTGTACTACGACTTAGCTCTAAGCTTTTTGAAACGTATTCTAACGCTTCATCTAGCCTCCCTAGATTTCTATAAACACTCCCCAGATAAAAATAGCTGCTACATTTCTCATTCGGAAGATCTGCTTCTTCGGCAAGTATTTTATTTTTCTCGAAAAACTCCAAAGCATGAGTCATATTGTCCATTCTTTGATAAAGCACGCCAATATTGCCTAAAAGACGTATTTGTTGCTGTACATCATCGGTCCTTTCTGCAATAGATAGACCTTTTAGATAATAGGCAAGTGCATCGGTCAGATTTCCCGAATCGCTCGCTAATGCTCCCAGATTGATGTAGAGTCCTGTTAATAAAAACTCTTCGTTTATTTCAAGAAGTATATCTAAAGCCTTTCCATAATAAATGGAAGCTGAATCAAAAGAGCCTTTTGTGTGGTAGCCATCTCCTATCAAATAATAACTGAGTCCGACATTTTTCAGGTCATTATTTTTCAATGAGTGTTCCAGTATCTTTTTGGTGTAAAAAGTAAACTTGTCGATGTTAGATTCCCTATAAGCATTACTTAGTCTTTTGTAAATATTCACTTGCTCTTTCTCTGATAGCTCCTGCGTACTTAATACGTTTTCTAATGAGTCGGTATTTTGAGATTGCCCACTAAGATTCAATATCTGTAAAATGAGGAAGCAAAGGATAAGGATGTGTTTCATAGTTTGCCTGATTTAAGTTATACAAACTTACTGATTTTCGATATAACATTCTATTACCCAAAAGGTAATAATTGCCCATAGAAAACGCAAAACTACTATTTTGGGTAATTGACAGATGTTGGTATCGAAAGTACTTTTACGTTTACTTAAAGGTCATGTTGTAATCAATTCTATTTTAATATGTATGTTATGAAAACTCAATTTCACTTATTAGTGAGTCTGTTGCTATTATTAGTAACTTTCTCATCCTGTGACAAAGATGATAATGAACCGGTCGTTAATTATACGGTATCTTTTGATGCTACCGGAGGCACTCCGACACCCCGGCCGCAAACTGTCGAAGCGGGTGAAAAAGCTGTTGTTCCTTCTAGCCCCTCCAAACAGGGTTATGTATTTCTGTATTGGCATTTGAACGGAGTGTCAACTGCTTACAATTTTGGAACACCTGTTAACAGTGATATTACGCTGCAAGCCAAATGGGAAAATGTAGCCGTAGCGGAGTATTGGCAAGTAACATGGGAACTTAATGGGGGGGCTTGGCCTTCAGATGATAATCATGCTTCGCAGGTTATTAAGGGCGGTACGCTCTCTGAACCCAATGCGCCGGGAAAAACAGGAAAAACTTTTGATGGCTGGTACAAAGATGCCTCATTAACCCAAGCAGTCAATTTTCCTTATGATGTGAGTGGAGTTACAGCCAATTTCAAATTGTATGCTAAATGGAGCGAACCTGCAGCCGAATATTGGAAAATAACCTGGGAGTTGGATGGTGGCGCATGGTCGGAAACAGGCGATAACCATGCAGATAAAGTAGAAAAAGGAACTACGCTTCAAGAACCTGTTGCTCCAATCAAGTCAGGAGCTACGTTCGAAGGGTGGTATAAGGAGGCAGCTTTAACCAACAAGATTACTTTTCCGGTAACGGTGATGGGTGACCTAAAGTTGTATGCGAAATGGGGTGTCTTTACAGATGATTCTAACTTAAAGAAAGCAGCTTACTGTTTGGCATACATCTACGAAATAACCGAAAAGAAAAAAAAGGGACAAAATGTATCCTCTATATCCGGAGTCTGTAATGTTTTTAATAAAGCTAACGGTACGATTAATTATGTATCATTCAGCTCATATACATCCTTGACGGCTTATAATTATAACACACCTATGATGATGGGCTCAACCACATCATCTCAACTAAACGAAGTGTTTTCATCCCGCAGTCGGGTACTTAAAGGTACTTATGATTTCGCCAATGACCCTGCACAGATTTTGGTTTATTTTGGCTCTTTCTCAGGCTCCCTGATCTTTTCTGTGAATGAACTTGATGGACTGTCTACGTTAAGTAGGATGAAGATTGCGGCGAATAATAACAGCATTGATGTAGATGTGATTAGCAAGATACGCTATCCGAACAATTCTTACAAAGTTATCATCTTTGGCAAGAATAAATCAGGTGAAGCGATAGGTAAATATACCGGATACACCACCGACGGAGCTAACTTTATATTCTTGCGTCTTGACCCGGACGACCCGAAATTTGGACAAATGGGCTCTATGAAAATTCCATAAAAATGACTAAAGCTTACTTTAGGGCTGAAAACAGCCATATTTGTCAGCCCTTTTTTGCCATAGAGTTTGAGAAAAACACCCTTTTGGGTGATGGATGGATATTGGTATCCGAGCTAGTTTTGTGTCCAAGCATATCTTGAAAAATACGAATTATAAATATGAGAATCATGAGAAATACACTGCACTTATTAGTGAGTCTATTACTCTAATAGCAACTTTTTCATCCTGTGATAAGGATGAGAATGAGCCGGTCGTTAATTATACGGTATCTTTTGATGCTACCGGAGGTTCTCCGACACCCCGGTCACAAACTGTCAAAGCGGGTGAAAAAGCTGTTGCTCCTTCTAGCCCTTCAATCTGATGGAACTCTTTGGGCAACCGGATTCAATAATTACGGGCAATTGGGTACAGGAGATGAAAATAATCGCTATAGTTTTACAAAAATAGCTACCAATGTGAAATTAATGAGTGCGGGAAATTCTCATACCGTTACTGTGAAAAAGGATGAAACAGTTATCACATACGGGCATGTGAATCCTTATGATGTATTGAAGGGTAGCGGGCAAATTATTGTAAAAGTGAATGACAATGTTTATGGACAACATATCGCTGGAGCGCATTTGTCAGACCAACAGGAAACACGACTTGCCAGTGCAGAAGAAAATATTACATCGGCTCATCCCGGTTGGAAAATAAATGTGAAACAGGGGGTCTATAGGATGGACTTAAAAGCAAGCAATTTAACCTCTTGGCAAATTTATCCTAAATTATCTGTGGATAATAACGAAACCGTAACCATTACATATCAATATAATTCTGCCGGGACAGGCGGTTATCAATGGGTTGTAACACGATCAAAGTAAACAGTCTTATTGGTATAGGAAGAATGTGTCGGTAATATTTAAGAACCGACTGCTGGGTTTAATCCCTAATCCCGGTTAGGTTTAATAGCTGTTGATAAGCTTATCCAGGCAGTTGTGGTCTGTAAGTATTTTTTCGACAAATTCTCTGAATGCACCATCTCCTCCATAAGCGTGTGTAACGTAGCTTACTTGGTTTTTGATGTATTCAGGTGCATTTTGAGGGCAACCACTGAATCCCACTTGTTTTAAAAGTGAGAGGTCGTTCAAGTCATCTCCAATAAAGGCTACTTCTGATAAGTGGATGTTTAGCTCGTTGCATAAAACTTTTGCCTGGCTAACCTTGTCTGAAACGGCTAAGAAGCAGTAGTCAACTTGTAGTTTGTCTGCTCTTTTTTGTACAATCTGCGAGTTTTCTCCGGTCATGATAGCCAGAGGGATAGCTAGTTGTTTGAGGAAGCGAACGCCCCAACCATCTTTGAAACTGAATTTTTTCAATTCTTCTCCCTGATTACTATAATAAATTCCGCCATCGGTCCATACTCCATCGATGTCTGTGATGACTAGTTTAGGCAAACTCATAGTTTATTGAATAAATGTTGGATAGATAATTTCATTTTTCTCGATGGGCTTTTTCAGCTCTTTACCGAGCAGTTCTTCTTTTTCAACCCACTTGAATCCGTCTCCGGGGCTTAACAGGTGAATGTCTTGCTCTGTAATGATATGACCTGCTTTCATTTGCTTGTTGCTAGCGATAGAACGTTCAAGCTTTACGCGGGTCTGTTCGATGCTTCGGTCTATGTAGATATCTTCGTTGCCCATCCAGTTTTCAGCCATACGTATATCACGAATCATGCGGTTGACGCCTTCCGGACCGAGAGAGCCCAGTTGGTCGGTTCCTTTCATATGTCTGTCTATCGTTATATGCTTCTCAATAATCTCAGCCCCCATCGCTACGGCAGCTACCGGAGCAGCTATTCCAATCGTATGGTCTGAAAAACCGATGCGGTATTGGCTGTAATGCTTCTTGAGGTACGAGATGGTTTTGAGGTTTAGGTTGTCAGGATAGGTTGGGTATTGAGAAACACAATGCAAAATGGAAATTTGGTTGTGATGCCTTGTGATAATTGAAAGGGCATCATCCAGTTCTTTCTTTCCGGCCATGCCGGTAGAGAGGATTATGGGAATTTGTGTCTCAGCCATTGCTTCAAGCAAAGGAAGATTCGTCAAATCGCGACTGGCAACCTTCAGATAGTCGGGTGTAAATAATTTGAGCAATGACAAACAGCTAATGGCGCAAAGTGTTTCGACAAAGTCAAGTCCGACCTGTTTGGCATGTTTAAATATCTCATAATGTTCTTCATCACTGAGTTCTAAAAAGGCTCGATGCTCTCCGTATGTACGACCAAAAGAGTGAGGCGAGTTATAGGGCTGATTCATAAATGAAGCAGCCAGTTCTTCATTCAAATCACGTTTTGTCAGTTTGATGGCATCCATGGGTTTCAGGTCGATGTTGAAAACCTCTTCTTTGACTGGTCGAGATACCAAATCAACAATTAATTTGGCTATATCTATTGAACCATTATGGTTTTGTCCGATTTCTCCAATGATATAGGTATGTTTCATACGTTCTCCTTATTTGGTGTTTTGTTGAATATTCTTTTTCATGCTGTT
>CAZSWS010000104.1:4672-6829 GCA_964610765.1 uncultured Parabacteroides sp. | reverse complement strand
CTTCAAAAAGCTCAACTTCTTCTTCTGTCAGACTTTTTATATGAAGACCTTCAAACGCTTGTTCTATCTGCTTCTTTTCATACAGCACATCCATACTGCCGGGACCTCCCGCCCTAGGATTAACCAACTGTTTCTTTCTGTGATTCTTACTAAATCCTTCAAAAAGAATCAGTCCTCCTGGTTTTAATAAAGGCAACAAGCTTTTGAAATACTCACCTGCTAGGGTGCTTGGCAAATGAAGAAATATAATGGCTATCAAGTCGAAGCTATCTAATGGATATGAAGGTATTATAGCATCAAACGCTCCTACCTTATAATGAATGTCCACTTGATGTTTTGCTGCTAATAGCAGTGCTTTTTCTTTCGCCTGCAAACTTTGATCAAAAGCTTCTATCTCCCATCCTTTTTCGGCTGCATACACCGCATTACGCCCTTCACCCTCAGCAGGAAGAAGCATTTTTCCGACAGGAAGAGTTTGTAGTGTTTGTTGAAAAAACACATTGGGTTTTTCACCATATACATACTCTTCCACATCATACTTATGATTCCAGAACTCACTCATGACAATGCTGCTTTATTCACAAATTTAATCTACCCCTTTTTTCTCCAATACACATTCCAATGGGCAAAACTTGGTGAACGAAGATTGAATAAGATTAACCCCAACAAACGCGGGAAGTAAAAACCAAGCTTCATGAACAAAGTAACCCAATAGACCTCCTATCAAGACCATTAATCCGGCAACCAGCCTAATAATATGTTCTTTTTTCATTATTTATTGTTATTTGAGCAAGTTTCTACATCTAAAACAAAAGCATGCAAAGGAAAAGATTCATCTTCAATTCCATTAAAAGAGTTTATTTCATGAATGGCCTGTTCAGCTATATGCTGAGGGATAAAACTGAATATCATGATTGAATTTGCCTTGGCACATCCGGAGCAATTACCAAACCAACTAAGGCTTTTCTTGTTCTTTTTATACCCGGTTATATCCGTCACACTAAAGCGTGTAAGACCCGCCTTATCAAGCAGTTTCTCAACTTGCTGCTCATATTCTTTAATACTTAAAACAACTAATAGTTTCATAGCTCATCATTTTACTTTCTTTTTCAACATTTTAAAATACAGCAAGGGAACAACAATCAATGTCAATACGGTTGATGTAATAGTACCTCCCATCAGTGAGATAGCCAGCCCTTGAAAAATAGGGTCAAATAAGATTACAATGGCAGCCAAAACAACTCCTCCGGCAGTCAAGGCAATCGGAGTAGTACGTACAGCTCCTGCCTCGATGATGGCTTGTTTTAACGTTTCTCCATCTCTTAGTCGTATATCAATAAAGTCAATTAATAAAATCGAATTTCGAACCATAATACCTGCCAGTGCTATAAATCCAATCATCGAAGGAGCACTGAAATAGGCACCCATAATCCAGTGTCCAACAATAATACCAATTAAAGATAGTGGTATGGCAGCCAGCTGAACAAAAGGGGTAACAAAATTCTGGAACCAAGCTACAATCAACACATAAATGATAATAAGAACAAACAAGAAGGCAATACCTAAGTCTCTAAACACTTCATAAGTTATCTGCCACTCTCCATCCCACTTCAATGAAAACTGGTCTTCATGAGCCGGTTGACTCGTATATTCTTCATTCAGCACATATCCTTTGGGTAGTTGTACTTCGCTCAAACGCTTAGATACATCTGTAATTGGATAAATCGGGCTTTCCAGACTACCGGCTACTTCAGTTAAAATAAAAACTACACGTTTTTGATTTTTCCGTGAAATGCTTTTAGCTTTTATTGCTTCTTGCACTTCTACCAAATCTCCTATGGGAAAAGACATTCCTTGCTGGTTTATCACCTGCATGCTCAATATATCTTCAATCGTTTTTTCTTTTTCGGGAAGCTGCAACACGATTCCTACCTGGTTAACATTAGCCGGCTGATGCAATACGCCAACTTGCATCCCGGACAAGGCGGCATACATCTGTTGAACAATCTGTCCCGATGGTATACCCATTTTCATTGCCTTGTCTTTGTTCACCTCAAAACGATATTCAACCTGATCTGCTTCGACTGACCAATCCACATCGGCCACATTATCGGTCGTTTGCAAAATATCTTTCACCTCTTGTGCAACAGCTATTTG
>CAZSWS010000104.1:0-4572 GCA_964610765.1 uncultured Parabacteroides sp. | reverse complement strand
CCATTAAAGCTGATAGGTGCTGAAGTTCCAACATACGCCTGATAGTTTGTGACCTTATCATTCTTACTTATATAAGAAGCCAGTTCTTTTGTTACAGCTGCCGTACGCTCCAACGTCGTGCCCTCGGGCATATCAATCACCACCTGGAATTCATTTTTATTGTCAAAGGGTAACATCTTCACCGGTACCGACTTGGTATAGAACAGCACAAATGAGCTTAACAGCACAACCGTCAGAGCAATCATAAATATCCAGCGTTTTTTACGACTTTCTAAAAGAGGCGTCAAAACCTTATTATACAGTTTATATGTTTTAGTCTGATGCAATTCTTCGACAGTTGTTCCGTCCTTTCCCCCTTTTTTACCCGTTTTCCTTAAAAACAGGTAACCAAAATAAGGAGTCAACGTCAAGGCAATCAATAAAGAGAATATCATAGCTATGGAAGCCCCAATCGGCATAGGACTCATATAAGGTCCCATCATTCCGGACACAAAAGCCATCGGCAACACAGCGGCTATCACCGTGAATGTGGCTAATATGGTAGGATTGCCTACTTCGTTTATAGCAAAAATAGCTGCTTGAAGCGGAGGAAGATTCTTCATCTTGAAATGCCTATACATATTTTCGGCAATCACAATGGAGTCGTCAACCACAATACCTGTCACAAATACCAAAGCAAATAGCGTGATACGATTGAGTGTGTAACCCAAAAAGTAATAAGCAAATAATGTAAGTGCAAAAGTAACCGGCACAGACAAGAATACGACCAATCCTCCTCTCCATCCCATAGCTATTACAACAATACCGGTAACGGCAATAATAGCTATAATCAGGTGTAACAACAGTTCAGATACTTTTTGAGAGGCCGTTTCACCATAATTGCGCGTCACTTCAACTTGTATATCATCAGTAATAAGCTCTTTTTTCAGATGCTCCACTTTGTCAATCACCACATCACCTAATGCCATTGCATCTGTTCCTTGCTTCTTGGCAATAGATATAGTTACGGCCGAATAGTCATCAGGCATAGCGGTCTTTTTATCAAGCATAGCTGAGCCATAACCAAATGATACATAGCGTTGGGGAGTTTCCGGACCATCTTCTATTTCAGCAATCTGATATAAATAGACCGGTTGGTTATCATGAGAAGCTACAATCAGGTTGCGCACCTCTTCTGCATTTGAAAAGAACTTACCTGTCTGAACCGAATAGACCATATCGCCACGAACTATCTGCCCGCTTTCCATTTGCGTATTATTGGCTTGTAAAGCCTGTGAAAGTGAATTAAAATCTACTTTATTACCGGCCATTTTATCCTTGTCCAATACTACTTTCAACTGACGACTTTGCCCCCCAATGATGTTTACTTGCGCTACATCCGGCACTTTCTTTATTTCACTACCCACAACTTCAGCCACTTGCCGCAACTGATAGTCACCCACTTTATCACTCCACAGGGTGAAGGCTAGAGCCGGTACGTCATCAATAGCTCTGGTTTTCACTAAAGGCATAGTAGCTCCTTGGGGCATCTGATCCATGTTTTTCATCAACTCGTTGTATAACTTCACGATGGATCTCTCTACATCTTCTCCGACAAAAAACTGAACGGTAAGCATCGCCATTCCATTCATTGAAGTCGAATAGATATTCTCAACTCCTTTGATGTTAGATATGATTTTCTCAACCGGTTGTACAACCGTCGATTCTACTTCTTCCGGCAAAGCTCCCGGATAACCTATCATTACATCGGCCATCGGAACTTCTATCTGAGGCTCTTCTTCACGGGGTATAAAGTAAATACTCACTATCCCTAGAATACTAAAAGCTACCATGAGCAATATGCTCAGTTTGGATGTAATAAACCCTTTGGCTATTTTTCCTGATATTCCGTTTTGCATACTCATCTTTTTTAGGGAGTGACTGAAACTTTCACTCCATTATACATCTTACCATCTGCTCTCAACACCACACGCTCGTCTGGTCGCAATCCGGACAACACCTCAACTTTGTCAGCTATTGATTTTCCTAAACGTACCCAACGTAAAATAGCCTCATCTTGCTCATTAACAACGTAAACACCCGTCAATTGATCTCTATATACAATCGAAGATTGATCGAGCATAACTGCCTGAGTATTACTTTTCACATCTATATGTGGCATGTGAATATTTACGTACATACCTGCATGAATATTCTCATTTCCAGCAACATCAATAGCCAACTTCATGGCATACTGACCGCCTGCTCTATAAGCGGATGGGCTGAGCTCAGAAACTTTTCCTTCAATAGTTTTTCCGAGCGATTTCAACTCAACCTGAGCAATATCACCTACTTTCACATACGAGATATAATCTTCAGGAACGGATGAAACAACTTGGAGGTCTCCATTTTGCTCCACCATCAACAAAGGCATTCCCGGATTAGCCATACTACCTTCATCAGCCATTTTCTGAGTCACCACACCTGCGAAGGGTGCGCGAATATTAGCATAAGAGAGCATTGCATTGATCTCGACCAATTGTTGATTAGCCATCTCGACCTTTGACTGCATGGACGTGTTTTGTAAGGATACATTCTCCAGCTCTTTATCTGAAACACTGTTTTGACGATGTAATACCTGGAAACGCTCATAGTCTTTTTGTGCGTTTTTTGCAGCAGCCTCTGCCTCTCGTATCATGGCTTGTATTTGTGCCTTTTTCGCCATCAAATCTTCATTGCTGATAGATACCAACAGTTGACCTGAAGCAACCTTGTCTCCGGGTTTTACATGGATTTTTTGAATATAACCCATCATACGCGTACTAATGCTTGCAGTTTGTTTAGCCGTAATCTCGCCACTAAGGAAAAAGCCTTCACTACTATTCTCTGAAGGAGCATAAACCTCTACTTGTACTGCTTGCTCTGACGCACGCTGGTCAGAAGCTGATGAACATGCTTGCAACATGATTGCAGCCACTACTCCTATGATTGTTACTTTACCTATTTTCATTGCTTTATATTATTTTATTATTTTGCTAAAAATTCCAAATACGCTTGTGTGATATTGAAAGACATGACCGCCTGTACCAATTGCAGCTTCTGCTGTGCATGTTGTGCCTGAGACATTAATAAATCGGTTGTATTAACCAGTCCTTCCCGGTGTCGGTTGTCCATTATGCGCAAAGCCTCTTCTGCTTGTTCAACACTTGCCTGTTGTTTATTTATTTCTACCTGTAAGTCTTTCAGTTCACGATAGGTCTTATCCATTTCTACCTGTCCTTGTTTCAGCTGGAAGTCATATTCTTCTTGCATTTTTTCTTTTTGATACTGATAAGACTTTATCTGGCTTCTGTTTTTATTTCCTGAAAACACGGTCCAGCTTAGTTGAACACCTACCAAATATGAATCTCCACGGAATTTCAAAGGCTTATTGTCATTCAGCTGGTACGTTCCAAAGGCATTGAGTCGAGGTAAAAAAGTCATTTTAGAAGACTTTACCATCATATTTGTAGCGTTTATAGCTTGCCCCAATGCCATAAAATCTGAACGTCCATGCGAAATATGCGTATTATTTGAAATCGTGTGATTTTGGACTAACGGATCAACTCCAAATACCTGACTTGCGTTTAAAGAATCTCCCATCATCAGTTGAAGCCCATCCGAAGCATTGTAAATATTACTTTCAGCTTTGGCTAGTGCGCTTTCAATCGTATTCACTTGCACCTGTGCATTCAGTACATCAGACTTCTGAATCAGCCCTTGCTCATGAAAATTACTGACCGACTGGTATATTTCTTTCACATCTTGTAAAGACTCATGCAAAATATTTTTTGCTTCATAAGAGAACTGCAATTGCGAATATGCTTTTTTAACCTCAAACTCTATATATTCTTTTGTTCGCTGCACTTTATGCTGATGAATTTTCTCTTGTGCTTTAGCTCCTTTACGAGCGAAAATCATATCAACATTGAGTAGAGGAAGGCGGGCTTCAACTTTAGCCGAAAAATCATGTGAACTACCAGGGTTGTTTAACTTGTTTGGGTCAAAGTCTGCTGCAGTTACCGATTGTTGTTGAAGTAAAAAACCGAAAGCATTTAGGGGATTGTTTGTACTCAATGCCGTATAACCTAATTCTATCTGGGGTAAAAATATTGCATCTGTTTGTCTAAATTGAGCATGAGATACTTTTCGGTCCAGCTCGACAATCTTTATATTACTATTATGTTTGACAGCCATATCTACAGCTTCTTTCACAGATAGATACCTCTCTTTTTGCGCACTCAATCCTTGTGCAATAAGAAATGCTAAAAGCATCATTTGACCAACTCTTTTCATCTTCTCACTATTCATATTCATACCATTATTTTACATTCTTATGGAAACTATTATCACGGGAAACTTACGCAAACATAAACATGCGTTTCCTTTAGAACAAATTTCCATAGGAAATAACTATGAAGACATAACATAATTCTTTTATGTAGTGAATAACATAATGCGCTGCATCAGGTACTAAAAATATCGTATATTTACTCTCAGCGTATACCCAAACAACACACCTACCATGGAGAAACAACAGTTATTGAAAAAAAA
>CAZSWS010000103.1:0-6976 GCA_964610765.1 uncultured Parabacteroides sp. | reverse complement strand
TTACTCTGTCGCCCTTGCCATCTTGCCCGTCCTTGCCTTGAGCAGGAACCGTTGTATCAATGCCATCAATATGCCAGTTGTCATTATCTCCAATGGTAACTATACTACCGTCTTTTCCATCTTGGCCGTTTTTACCATCTACTCCGGCTTTACCACGCAGGTAGAACCAATAGTCTTCCATTGATATTTTAGAATCATCCCAGTTGTTGCCCGGGTTATGTGGATCTTCAAGTCCTTTCATGACTTCCGTAACCCAAACCTCATAAGCGTTTAGCCCGTCTTTGCCGTTTGTTCCGTCAGAGCCGTTAGCTCCGTTTTTACCTCTAGCAGGAACTGTGGTGTCGATACCATCAATATGCCAGTTGCCATTGTCACCAATAGTAACCACGCTACCATTTTTGCCGTCTTGACCGTCTTTACCTTGGACAGGTACTCCTGTATCTGTTCCATCAATAATCCATGTGTTATTGTTGCTAATCTCAATCACACTGCCGTCCTTTCCATCAGCTCCTTTCGAAGGCTTTCCGGTATCTATGCCGTCAATCCACCAATTGCCGTTATCACCAATAACAGGTGTTGAACCGTTTTTTCCGTCTTTTCCGTCAGCACCGGTTAAGAAAAACCAGAAGTCGTTCACTTCGATTTTGCTCTTATCCCATTCTTTGCCGGGGTTGTGTGGGTCTTGGATCCCTTTTTCTACTTCTTTTACCCACAGTTCATAAGCACTTAGACCATCCATTCCGTCTTTGCCGTCCTGTCCATCTTTACCGTCTTTACCTTTTAGATATAAGAAGAATTGCTCAATGGTTGTTCGATCTTTTGACCAATCAATGTCGCCACTGTTAACGCGCTCTACCCATATTTCATAGGCTGATTTCCCAGCGGGTCCTTCCGGACCTTTGGGCATAGTTATGTCTAGCATGTTGTCACATGAAAACATGAGAATTGATAGAATAAATGCTCCTATCAATTGTTTGAATAGTTGTTGTTTCATCATTTTTATGAAAAATTTGTTTATGGTTTTTTAGTCTCTATAAGTATGTTAAATAATTATTCTTTGTGACAGTTTGCAATTTTACACCTATTCCTAAATCCATAAATCCCACTTTTGCAAAAGGGTTCTTTTCTTTTGCAAAACCTAAAAAGACTTTCTGTTGTCTGTGCCGGAGTCGTGTATAGGGCGTTTGTGTAGAAGTATGTTTTAGAGAAGAAAATTGTCTTATTTGAGACGGCGCATAGGTGTTATCTAATTGCAAAAACGTGTGTTTTTATTGCAAGAAATTGAATATCAGGACTTCTTGATATTTGAAATAATCGTTGATTGAGACCTATTTGCCTGCATTTTAGCTGGAAGTAGGTTTAAAATATGTAAATTTGCAACATCCTTTATGCTTAATTCCTTTATAAATAAGATAGGTTGTTATGAGTAAAAAATACTTTATCTCTACTTTGTTGCTGTTTATCTTTTTTTCGAGTTGCAATGACGCAGTGACGAAAAGAGAAAAGAAGGAGGAGTTAACTTCTCCAAAAACATTTGATGAGGTGAGTGATTTATTATCAATACTTCAACGCGAGAAAGAAGCTAAAGAAAAATCAGATATTCTTGCTTTAGCTTTTGCATACCAAGATAAGGTAAGCTATTACCATCTGAGTGGAAATAGAGACTCTATGTTATATTATGCTCATTTAGGTGACCGGGAATTAAATGAATTTAAAGAAAAAACGCCAAAGCTGAATGCTGAACAGATAGAGTCTTATGTAATTCTGAAAAAAAGCTTTGCATCATCAATCATTGAAAGCTATTTGTCCACAAACATGTATGATTTAGCATTGATGTACCTACAAGGGATTGCTGAAGGTGAATATTTGGATGTTGAGGACTCCTCTTTAGAGGCTCAGATGTATTACTTGCTTGGTCTTACCTATATTCATTCGAAGAAAGCTGAAAGAGCGATGGAAAGCTTCAGAAAAGCATATGCGCTCTATCAAGAATCGGAAACTAAAGAACCATATTCTTATTATGTATATTTCAAAGGGATGATTCATGCTAGGATGAGGCAGAATGATTTGGATGCCATGATAGCACTGAGTGATAGTGTGGAAAGAATGATTGATCGTGAGCAAGCAGCTTTAGGTGAAAAAGACTATTCCTATTATCAGATAAAGTATGCTATCCTGTATGAGAAGGCTGGAACCTATGTGAAAAGAGGAGAGCTAAAAAAGGCTCGTGCACTATTAGATCAAGCACGGCACGTCTTTGCTGAGAACTTAACGGATGTGCCTCATAAATTTATACATTATCAGATAGAGGCATTATATTATTTAACCGTAAGAGATTTTGATCAAGCAAAAGAATATCTAGAAGCTTCTTTAGAATATGCCAAAGACAAAGAAGGAGAGATTGGTATATATAACTATTTGCAAACGAACTTGATTAAAGCAGAGATAATGCGTCAGGAAGGCAGACCTGAAGAGGCCTATGAGCTACTGAGTGAGTTGTATCAGTTGAATGACTCTACCAACACAGCAAACTTCTCTTCTCAAGTGGCAAAAATAGAGTCAGTTTATCAAGTAGATAAGATGAAACTAGAAGGAGAACGTAATAAGGAAGCTATAAGAAAGATGTTGTATCTTTTTATTGGTGGCTTTATGGTGCTTGTTTTACTTATATTTATCGTGTATTTCTATAGGAAAACTTCGAAAACATTGAAAGAAAAAAACAGGCAGTTGTTCCAAAAACTTTCTGAATTAGAGCAAAATAATCAACAGATTCAAGCGCTTAAAGGAAAGGATGATACTCGTAAAGATGTGCAATCAGCACCAGTAGACCCACAAGAAAGCATTATAAACAGCCTACATACTTACTTAATGGAGTCTGAAGAGTTTAAGAACCCAAATTTGTCACGTGAGGATATGGCATTGGCTATTGGTACTAATCGACAGTATCTAATTGAGGCTATCAAAGAAAAAACAGGAAAAACCTTTAATGAATATATTTACTCTTATCGCCTAAAGTATGCTTTTGATTTAATTGTGGGCGATAAAGAAAAGAAGATTTCAGACATTTTCCTTGAATCAGGCTTTTTATCCAACGCAACCTTCTATAGAGCTTTCAAGGAGAAGTATGGCATGACGCCTAGTGAGCTTAGGAATGTTTCGTGAACTCCTTGTTTGGAATGGTAGTGAATGTGATTGACTGTTTTAACAGGTAGTATATGGGTGAGACCTTATTTAGTTTGGCTTTTCTTTTCGTGCTGATAATCTTTTCCGGTTGTGCTGAAAAAGTCGATAAGAAGAGTGATGAAACGCGAGCTTCTGTAGCAGTTACGTTTGAAGATATAAATAATCTACCTGCGATTGAGGAAAGAGAAAGAGAGGCGGAAGAGAAGTCGGATCTATTAGCTTTAGCGTACGCTTATTATGATAAGATTAATTATTATTATATTAGTAACAATCAGGACTCAACCTTTTTATATGCGCAGAAAGCTGACCAAAAGCTGGACTTGTATAGAGCGAAAACACCCAAGATGAGTCAAGAGCAGACTGAATCCTATGAAAGCTTAAAGAAATCATTCGCCTTCGCGATTATTAATTACTACCTGTTTACTAATAAATATGACTTGGCATTGATTTATTTACGAGAAATCACCGAAGAGGAAAACTTCAAGAGCTATTCTTCCTCTTTTGAATCACAGATTTATTTTTTCCTGGGGCTTACTTATTTGCTTTCAAAGAAAGCGGAAAAAGCACTTGAGTTGTTCAAACAATCTTACGAGTTGCAACAGCAAACTACAGGGGCGGCTCCTTACTCTTACTACGTGACTTTTAAGGGGATGTCGCACGCTCTGTTAAGGCTAAGAAGGTATGACGAAGTGATTGCCATTAACGATAGTGTGAGTCGGATGATTGAGGAAGAGCAAATCTTGCTAGGAGAGAAAGACTATGAATATTATCTTATTAAATATGCACTTTGCTATGAGACAGCCGGCGGATATATAAAAATAGGAGATTTAGAAGAAGCACGTGTCTTATTAGATGAAGCACAGAGAATTCTGGCAGAAAATATAAAAGATACGCCTAATAAGCTTGTTCATTATCAAATAGAATCATTATACTATTTAGAGAAGAAAGATTTTAAAAGAGCAAAAGAATATCTTGAAATGTCATCAGCTGATATGGACGGAGTATATACTGATGGAATCTATAACTATCTAGAGGAAAACTTGCAAAAGGCGACTATTATGCGACAGGCGGGTGAGGAGGCAGATGCGTATGATTTGCTTTATGAGCTTTATGAACTTAACGATTCAGTAAATACCGCAAACTTTTCATCTCAAGTGCTGGAAATAGAATCCGTTTATCAAGTGGATAAGATGAAGCTTGAGGCCGCTAGAAATCAAGAGACTTTGAGAAAGATGTTCTTTGTCGTTGTGGGTAGTATATTAATTACCTTATTGTTGATTTACATTTTATATAGCTACCGGAAGAATTCAAAAGCGTTGAAAGAGAAAAATCGGCAATTGTTTATAAAATTATCTGAGTTAGAGGAAAATAGCAAACAGCTCAGAGAGCTTCAACAGAGGAATGAAAAGCTGCACCCTTCAAGAGAAGAAATTAAAGACTCGGGTGACATTATTATAAATGCCCTCAATGACTATTTGCTTACATCTAAAGATTTTACAAAACCGAATGTTTCGCGCGAGGAACTTGCTTTAGCTATCGGTACGAATCGTCAATATCTGATTGAAGCCATCAAGGAAAAAACAGGAAAAACTTTTAATGAATATATTTACTCTTATCGCCTTAAATATGCTTTTGAACTTATCGTGAGCGACAAAGAGAAGAAGATATCAGAAATATACCTTGAAGCCGGTTTTTTATCAAATGCGACGTTTTACAGAGTTTTCAAAGAATATTATGGAATGACTCCGAGCGAACTCCGTAATGTTTCATGATTTGTTTCTTTTAGATTAAACCAGAATTATGCCTAAAAAAATTTATTTTTTTACATTACTCTTGCTTTTTATCTCAGCTTCTAGCTGTAGTCATTCGTCTTCGAAGAAAAAGCAAAACGAGGAGACTACTTCTCCTCTAAGTTTTGGAGATCCAAATTACTTGTCTTCTATTCTCCAAAAAGAAGCAGAAGCGAAAAGAAAATCAGACCCATTAGCGCTGGCATTCGCTTACCACGACAAAGTAAACTACTTCAATTTTGTTTATAACAAAGACTCTGCCTTGTTTTATGCTCAAGAAGGTAGTCTTCAATTGGAAATATTTAAAGACAAAACGCCTAGGCCAAATAAAGAACAAAGTGAATCCTATGAGCTACTAAAAAGGAACTTTGTTACATTGACAATCAATCATTACTTGTCAACCAATAAGTATGATTTGGCTCTAATTTATTTGCAGAAGATTGCAAACGAAGAGGTTTATGGTAACCAGTCGGTGTCTTATGATGCCCAGATTCACTATTTCTTAGGAGTCACTTATTTGCTCTCGAAAAAAGATGAGAAAGCGCTGGAATTATTCAAAAAATCGTATGAACTAAGTCGAAAAGCAACCGATAAAAGACCTTATGACTTCTATTTGAGTTTTAAAGGAATGGCGCATGCTCTTCTTGGTCTTAAAAGATATGAGGAAGTGGTTGCAATTAATGATAGTGTGCTCGTCATGATAGATAACGAGCAAGAGATCTTGGGTAAGAAAGAGTATGTGTACTATCTTATTAAGTATGCTCTTTGCTTTGAGTCAGCAAGTGCCTATATAAAAACAGGAGATTTGAAAAAGGCTCGTACTTTATTGGATGAAGCGCAGGTGATTCTAGCTGAACATATTAAGGATGCACCTCAAAGACTAGCTCACTATCAAGTCGAGTCACAGTATTACTTGGCCAAGAAAGATTATGTGAGAGCCAATGAATATCTTAAAATAGTAGCTTCTGATATTGGAGGAATAGAGGAAGGAGGAATCTATAACTATCTGGAAGTAAATATGCAGAAAGCAATCATTATGCGACAGGCGGGTGAGGAGGCGGAGGCCTATGATTTGCTGTATAAACTGTATGAACTGAATGACTCGACGAATGTGGCCAATTTCTCTTCGCAGGTAGCAGAAATAGAGTCTATTTATCAAGTAGACAAAATGAAACTTGAGGCTGTGCGTAATCAAGAAACTTTGCGAAAAATGTGGTTTTTTATTATTAGCGGTACTTTTATTACTTTACTGTTAGCTTATATCTTATTCAGTTATATCCGAAACGCTCAAAAACTTAAAGAAAAGAATTTGCAGCTTTATAAAAAGTATTCAGAACTTGAGAGAAATAATCAGGAAATAATAGAACTAAAGAAAAAGAATGAACGTCTTCTATCTTTAGATGCTGAGTCTGAAGATCCTTACGATCAGATTATTAATGATTTGAATAACTATTTGCTTGAATTTGGAGCGTTTAAGAAGCCCAATGTTTCGCGAGAAGAACTTGCATTAGCCATAGGAACTAATCGTCAATACCTGATAGAGGCGATAAAATTAAAGACAGGTAAGACCTATAATGAGTATATATATACTTACCGTCTTAAATATGCATTTGACTCAATTGTTCGTGACAAAGACAAGAAAATAGCAGAGATATATCTTGAGGCCGGATTTTTGTCGAACGCAACTTTTTACAGAGTGTTCAAAGAACATTATGGAATGACTCCCAGTGAGCTAAGAAATGTTTTATAAATTCCGTTACTGGAAAACAGAAAAGGATTGAAGTAAACATCGGTGATAAATCGAAACATCTTGTTATTAATGCAATCAACATAATGGCTTCGTATCTATCAACAGACACGAAGCCAACTCAAAGAGTGTGAGAATCAATAAAAACAGTCACTATTAACCGACTGTCTGGAATTTTAGTCGGTTAATAGTGATTTTTTTAATAAAAAAACTCTTATTTATGTCTTTAGTTGAGGTTTTGTAGCAAAGTTTTAAT
>CAZSWS010000102.1:0-7548 GCA_964610765.1 uncultured Parabacteroides sp. | reverse complement strand
ATTATTCTGCTTTCAATACTTCTGCCGGATTTTGGCTGGCAGCCCGCCACACTTGTGAGAAAACGGTAATTGTAATTAACAGGGCGGCACCCAAAAAGATGAGTACATAAATCTCCCACCCGATGGCTATTCGGTTCACATAATGCTCAATCCATACAGCCATCACCTTGTGTGTAATAGGGAAAACAATCACACAAGCCACGAGCAATAACCCCATATATCCTCTCACTAATCGTAAAAATATGCTCCAAACACTTGCTCCATTTACCTTGCGAATAGCGATGTCTTTTCGCTGTCGTGCGCAAGTCAAAGCGACCAGCGAGTACACACCGAATATAGAAATTAGCAAACATACTATGGTCGTAACAAGGAGTATCTTTAGCAACGCATGCTCCGAACGATAATAACTATCATACGCATCTTCCATATAACGGAACTCTAAAGCAATATCCGGCTCGTCTTGTTGGATAAGTTGCGTAATCTGCTTTTCAGCTTCTTTTTTCATCCCGTCCTTATAACGGTAAACAAAACTGTTCACATCGTCCGTTTGAGTCAACATGATGGGAGGTACTTTTATTTCCGGACTTTCCGGTTGGAAGTCTTTTACTACTCCAATGATTTTTTTGTTTTCTCCCCCTAGTGAGAAGCTTTTATCTTTTAGCATATTAGCAGCCGTTTCATTAATAATTACTTCCGACTTATCATAAATATCCGGATTGAAATTCGTTCCCTCAAGCAACTGAAGATTGAAAAAAGGAATAAACTCAGGAGTAACATCATAGATTTCATAGCTTATTCTCGGTCCTTCAGCATTTCCTATCCATTTAAATGTTTGAAAGCTTCTTGCCCAACTCCAAATCATGATACTTTGATACTTCAATGACTCTTCCACAGCCGGAAGATCTTGGATTATATCTGCATAAGGAAAAAGAGACGTTTCATATGTCTGTGTATCATCAAAATCAACTCTTGCGACCCGATGGCGGTCAAAACCAATATCCAAATTCGTCAGATGGCTGATTTGGCTCATCAATACATACGAGCAAAATACCACTGCCATGCTCACCATCAGTTGCAACAACACACTAAAGGTATAAAACAGGTTGCTCCTCCGAATGTCTTTCCGGATAGAGGCATGTAACGTTTTCCGCTGATAAAAATAGATAGGAATGACACTCAGTAAAACGATTCCGACAATTAAGAAAAGAACGTATTGAAGAGAATCAACATAAATCACCTGATTAGATAAGTTTATCTTAGACAACTCTTTAAATTCGGGCAACAGCCCATAAATGCCCAACCCACCAAGCACAAAAGCTACTAGTAAAATAATGGCAAACTCGGTATATACCAATGTAAGCAAACTATGAACAGAAGCACCATTTACTTGCCTGAGAGCAAACTCGCGGGAGCGCATGCGTATTCTGTTGATAAAAAGCATCAGGTAATTAAATAAGCCGCATAAGGCAATCAGCAGACCGGCCAGGGCAAAAAGACGAATATATTCGTACTTGACAACCAGCGTTGGTTCGGGATAGTCTTTTTTAAAAGTTTTTAAAGGAGAGATAGTTACCCCTGAAGAGCTATCTCCGTCAAAGTGTAATTCAGCGAGTTTTTTATTCAATTCCTTCACATTGATACCTTCTTTTACTAACACATAGGTATAATACATTTGCATATTCCATACATTTTGTACCGTTGAGGGGAATAAAAAACTAAAGGGAATATTTGTATTTGCGCCCCAACCTTGCATCTCATTTTCCACCAACAGTGACGGTCCTTGCATAAGCTGAATGCTTTCTCCCAAACAAGGTCTATCACCAAAAATTTTCTGAGCAGCTTCACGAGTTATCGTTACCGGCATGTTTTCTTTGGGTCGCGAGCTATTATTATCTTCATCTCTATGATATGGAGGATTAATCGGTTGCTGAGGATAACCAAACACTGTAAAGAAAGACTCTTCAATGCCTAATCCCAAAAACCACTCCGGACCGCTTGGCGTATCTATTAAAAAGCCCTCCACATGGGTCGTAGTTGCTGCTTCTATTTCCGGAAAATGCTCTTCCAGGTAATTCCCCAAAGGATAGGCGGTTATACGGCTGACTTTGGATAGAGAGGTTGTATCTATGCGTTGAACGACATAGATGCGATTGGCATGTGGATGAAAGCTGTCAAAACTATCAATGTATTGCATCCAAAACATAGAGAGCGAAAAGAACAGCAAGCCAACTCCTAAACCCAACACACTCAAAACGGTTTGCGTCTTGTATTTCCACAAATTCCGTAAGGCAATCTTTATGTAATGTCTAAACATGGTATGTTTTTTATTTTAAAACTAACTCTTGTGCATCTCCAAAGTTATCATAACCTGATATGATAATTTGATCGCCGGCTGATAATCCTTCCAGTATTTCATATTGTAGAGGATTTTGCCTGCCAACCGTTATAGGCGTACGCATGGCTTTCGTTCCGGATTCATTCACTTTAAACACCCACTGCCCTCCGGTCGATTGATAAAAATTACCTTTCTTCACAACCAGTGCATCTTCGGGTAGTCCCAGTTCTATTTGTAAGCGATAACTCTTACCGATACGAATATTCTCAGGTACTTTATCCATAAAAACTAAATCGACAGCAAACTCCCGGTCTTTAATTTCAGGATTAATCTTAATGATTTTCAACGCAAACTTTTCTTCCTGATAAATCACTGTTGCTGAAAGCCCCAAACTGATGCGATCAATATAATACTCACTGATTCGAGTGCTTAACTTAATGTCTTCAACTACTTTCAGCTCACCAATATTACTCCCTGCCGAAACTCTTTCGCCGGGAATAACACTGATATAACTTAATTGTCCGGCAATGGGCGACCGAACCACCAGATTATCTAAACGCTCTTCTGTTCGCTGAAAGCGTAGTTGCTCTCGCTTCAAGTCATTTTTCATCAATTCAGTTTGAATGGTATTCATCAATGAATCGTGTTTGAGTTCTTCCAGCAACAACTGCGCATTTCGCTGATTAAACTGATAATCATCGGTAGCGACCTCCAACTGTGCTTTGCTTTTAATACCTATTTTATATTCTTCTTGCTCCAGATTGTATTGCTTGCTCATACGCTCCAAGTCATACAGCGTTTTTAGAGTAGTACGCTTTAATTCAGAAGAACGTCTTTTCATTTGAATACTTTTTTCCTCATAGGAAATCTGCTGTTTCTCTAAATTATCGCGTTCATCTTCTATCGTTCTCACAAAATCCGGATTCCGAATAATCAAAATCGTATCTCCTTTTGCCAACATACTTCCTTCTTCGGCTATAATCTCTTCAACAATGCCTCCTTCCAGACTATTCACCTTAACTGTCAGCTTGGGCTGAGCCAGTCCTTCTACACTCAAATATTCCAAAAATTTGCTCTGTTCCACTTCAGCCACTTGTATGTTTTCAGCATTATAGCGCAACATTTTCATGCTTCGCATAGATGTCACCGTCAAGTAAACCAACAAAGCGACTAAAATACTTCCTCCAAGGAGGTAGTATCTATACTTTACCATAAACGGTTTCTTTTCAATAGGTCTATCCATCGTATTCATTTAAGTAACAAGTTATAGTCTTCTGTGAGTAATAAATCTTTCTGAAAATCATACAAAGTCATGCTTTGAATCGTATAGTATAAATACCAAAAGCTATATAACGTATTGATATAAGAGCGTTTGGATGCATCTTTCTCTGCAATAGCCGCATTCATATCCAGAATAGTTGACTGCCCTTGAATATAGAGTCTTCGTGCAATCTCATTTCTTCGTTCGGCGACGGCGTTGGTTTTGGCAGCCACACCCACTTTGCTTGATTGCAAGTTAAACTGCTTGACTGTTTTTAGAATCGAATGCTCAAAATTTACCCGGTCTTGCTCCACTTGTGCATATACCACATCTTGATTAGACTGTGCTACTTTTACTTGCCCTTTACCGCGCCCCCAATCAAGAATAGGCAAACGAATACCTATTTCCACATACTGCTGGTTTAAAGGGTCTTTATAAGCCAGACTTAGTTTATCTCCGGTTTGTGTCAACCCTAATTGTGCATAAATATCGGCTTTAAGACCGGAGTTTGCTTTTGCATAGGCGACTGAACTTTTACTTTCTTGTTTTCGGCGTTCCATATGCAGTATATCCGGACTATTTTCTACGGCTAGCTGTAAGGCTTTATAAGGATCTATTACTACTTGAGGGACATCTTCATCTATAATTGCTGTGATTTCAACATTTTCTTTAATACCTAAATAAGAACGAAGCTCTTGCATTTGATTTTCTACTTCTATTTGCGCATTCATACGACTTGTTTCCTCATTGAGTCTGTTAATTTCCAGTTGAAGCATTTCATTTTCAGAGATTGTTCCAATATTATAACGTCCTTGAGCAAATCGATAGAGTGTGTCTGCATTGGCATAGTTAATACGTGCTATTTCCATATTTGTTTGTGCACCGGCTAAATTAAAAAACCGACTAATCGTTCGAACGGAAACAAGCTCCAGCGTTTCTACATAAGCTTTTTTAGCCGCTTCATATCTGATTGGCTCTATCTTTTTATCCCATTTCAATCGGTTATAACCAAACAAAGACTGCTCATACGACACCGTTATCGGACTGGTTTGATAAGACGTTTTCTCTGTTTCACCAAAAAGGTCTAGCCGCTGCAAACTTGTCTTTAAGGATAGTGTACCGCCCGTTAGTGCTACATGTTGACTTAAAGAAAGTGTACCACTCGTAATTAATTGATTTTGCTGAACAAAGCGGGAAGAACCATCCGGCGAACTAATCACATTGATACTGTGATTGAAGTTAGGAGTCGACTGGAAAGTCAATGAAGGCAGATAGTTTGCCTTAAAATAACGATAGTTCCAATGCGCCGATTTAAAACTATGGCGCGCTACCAGCACATCCGGAGAATAAGCTCGAGCTCGCTCAATAGCCTGTTCAATGGTCATGCTTATTTTCCGGACTTCACTGTTTTCTGAAAACCCATTAATATGCACGAGTAACAATAGAAATATGTATAACACCTGTTTCATCTGTCATTATATAGGCAAAACTCATGCCATACACATAAAGCGCTAATTATATACACTTTACAAAATATCCATTACTCGCACCTGTTCGACTTCGAACAAATGCCTGTTCGAAATCGAACAGATATATTCAATAAATTATCCGTACATTTACCCACATCATAACAAGGATAGAAAAATGGATAATAAAGGGAAAATACTTATTGTTGATGATAATGAAGACGTGCTCTTTGCATTAAATGCACTACTTTATCCTTATGTGGAAAAAATAAAAGTAATTACCACACCTGATAAAATCGAAAAGTTTATTGACGAATTTCAACCGGATCTCATACTCCTGGATATGAATTTCCAACGGGATACCGTGAGTGGTAAAGAGGGATTTTACTGGCTGGATAAAATACTAAAAACAGACCCACAAGCTGTGGTTATCTTGATGACAGCATATGCAGACACCGAAAAAGCGGTTCAAGCCATCAAGTCAGGAGCGACGGATTTCATCTCGAAGCCGTGGGAAAATGAGAAAATGGTAGCTACCATATCTTCAGGACTTAAATTAAAAGAGTCTCGAAAACAATATCATAATTTGCAAAATCAGTTTGACGCCTTAAAATCTCCTAAGATTGACAATGAAATAATTGGCGAGTCTGACGCTATGCAGAAAGTGTTTGAAATGATAGATAAATTGGCTGATACTGATGCAAACATTCTTGTATTGGGTGAAAACGGTACAGGAAAAGATATCATGGCCAAAACAATCTACCAACAGTCCCCCCGCTCCAATGACATCTTTATAAGTATTGATCTGGGGAGTATTTCAGAATCACTTTTCGAAGCAGAATTGTTTGGCTATGAAAAAGGAGCCTTCACGGATGCTAAAAAAAGCAAGCCCGGACGTATGGAAGTTGCTTCCGGAGGAACTCTATTCTTAGACGAAATTGGCAACCTTTCACTGCCTATGCAGGCTAAAATGCTAACAGCCATAGAGAAAAAGTCAATCACCCGACTAGGTTCAACGAAAGATATTGCGATTGATGTGCGCTTTATCAGTGCAACCAATGCAAACATATATCAGGCAGTAGCAAATGGCACGTTCAGGCAAGACTTATTATACCGAATCAACACCATCGAATTACATATTCCTCCTCTTAGAGAACGAGGCAATGATATTGTACTATTAGCCGAGTACTTTTTATCCAAATATGCCCATAAATACAAAAAAGATATCCAACGACTATCCCTCGAAGTGAAACGAAAGCTGCTCTCTTATAATTGGCCGGGGAATGTCCGGGAATTGCAAAATATCGTTGAAAGGGCAGTAGTACTCTCATCCGGTAAAGCACTGAAAGCAGATGATTTTATTCTTACGACAAATGCTGTGCAGAAAATGAATCAAGAAGAAAACTTCAATCTGGAGAAACTAGAAAAAGAAACCATAGAAAAAGCTCTTATCGTCAGCAATGGGAACTTAAATAAAGCGGCTGAAATGCTGGGTATCAGCCGGTATGCATTATATAGAAAATTAGATAAGCAATGAAGACCTATTCCCTACTTCTTACGCTTCGGATAACTGCTGTTTTGCTATGCTCCATAGCTCTAGGGTATGCAATATCACAACAGATATACTGGTTGATGACAATACTTATACTTACAGATATCGTATTGATGGGTTTCCTCCTAAAATTCATACGCCGAAATATAAAAGATGTTCAACGGCTGGTAGAGGCTATACAGTTTTATGAGTTTAATATTTCACTTAAAAAGGCAGAGAAGAAAGGACTATATCCTGATTTACGATTGGCAATAGAACAGGCTCTTAAAAAATTCAACCATAAAACCAGCCAACTAGAAGCGGAGCAAAACTTCTATGATATCTTATTGAATCGGGTAGATACCGGACTCATCGTCTTAGATAATAACAAAAATATTCATTGGATAAATAAGACGGCACTAGACTTACTTGGCAAACCCTTGCCCTACAACTTAAATGACCTATTGGCTACTTCCGAAGAGTTACCTGCATTTTTAGACAACCTGACACCGCGAGAAACAAAAACGATAAAAATAAAAAAAGAGAAAAAAGAATACAGCTTGGCAGCAAGTGCGGTCATGTTAAATATAGAAGGGAAAGAACTTAAACTAATTAGCCTGAAAAACATTCAAACAGCGCTGGATGAAAATGAGAACGAAGCGTGGAAAAAGCTGATTAAAGTATTGACACATGAGATGATGAATTCAATGACTCCGATTATTTCACTCTCCGAAACCTTTTCTAAACGTCACTCACAAGCACCTGACTATGAGATGATTTATGGAGCTATGCAAACGATACATCGGCGTAGTAAAGGACTCGTAGAGTTTGTCAACAACTATAAACGATTAACACATATCGCAGTTCCCAACTTTACACCACTGAAAGCTGATGAACTATTAAAAAACATTTACAACCTGATAAGTGCAAGTGGAGTGTCTTTTTCCTATGAAAT
>CAZSWS010000101.1:0-7702 GCA_964610765.1 uncultured Parabacteroides sp. | reverse complement strand
TATGAAAATAACCCTTATCCATATCAATAACTCTACTAAAGAGAAAGTCTTTAATGAAATGCAATTGCTTGCTATGAAAAATCACTTCTTAGAGAAATACCCTCAATTGAATATATCATACAAGGTGCTCGAGTCAGACAATGCCATAGCTTTAGTTGAAGAGTTCGTTGTGAAGGAAAACGTAGATATTCTATCATTGAATACACGCAAAAGAAATCTCTTAGGACGTCTTTTTATTCCAAGTATGTCGCGTAAATTATTGAAAAGTATTAATATACATCTACTAGTATTAAGGGATTAGGGATTAGGTATTGTTTTAGCGTTTAAATCTTTCAATCATAATCTAAGTTTATTTAGGGTAATAGAGAGGCTTTCTTTCTATTACCCTTTTTTGTTCTGGCGGATATTGTTTTCTTCTTTTCAATGAGATACAATTATTAATCTTTTCTTAAAAACCTGAATTTTGTCTAATGAGTTGTGTGGGTACTTTGAAGTAAAATACTATCTTTATTAAATGAATAACTAAATAGAAAATCTATCATGGATGAACAGACTTTAATAAATGACACGATGAAAGCTGTAAGGCTTTATCAATATGGTACTTTTGAACAGTTGAGATATGAAGAAATAGCTCTGCCTACTGTTGCCGACAATCAGGTGTTGGTGAAGATTTATGCCACATCTGTCAATCATCTGGAGATTAAGAAAGCATCCGGAGCATTTAAAAATAAGTTTGAACTTAAATTCCCTTGGATACCCGGACATGATTTTGCAGGAGTAGTAAAGCAAGTAGGAAAGAATGTAAGTTCTTTTCGAATCGGGGACAATGTTTATGGTAATGCCAATGACGGATATGCTCATTCAGATCAGGGCTCTTATGCAGAATATATTGCAGCAGATGTTTCTAAACTAGCTCTTATGCCCCATAACTTAACTTTTATAGAGGCTTCTACTGTACCACATGTAGGCGAAACAGCATGGCAGGCTATACATACCTACGGCAAGTTAAAGTCCGGAGAAAGTGTGTTGATACATGGGGCTACGGGTGGAGTAGGAGCTTTTGCTACCCAGTTTGCCCGAAAAATTGGAGCAAAAATTTATGCTACCGCATCAGCTAAAAACAAAGAACTAGCCGAATCATACGGAGCAGATGTTGTTATTGATTATAGAAGTACTGACTTTTCAGAAGTGCTTAGTGACATTGATTTAGTATTGGTGCTTACAGGGGGCGATGTGCAAGAAAAATCCTATAAAGTGCTGAAAAAAGGTGGACGACTCATCAGTATTACCGGTCCTATCATCGAGAGTTTAGCAAGCAAATATGAAGTAAAGGGAACCTCCATGGTCATTAAGCAATCGGGGGCAGACTTGCAAGAAATAACCCAGCTTATAGAAAATGCCGGTATAAAAACAGATGTTGATCAAATATTACCCCTTGAAAAAGCGTCCCAAGCATGGGAAACTCTGTTAGGTACCAATCCATCTCTTCCCAAGGTAAAGCATGGTAAAGTTGTTTTAGAAGTATGTAAAGAATAATAGTATAAAATCATTTTAATTATAGTATTGACCTATGAAAAAAGAAGTTGTAGAAACAGTAAAAGGAGCTCCCGCAATTGATGGAGCCGGTGTACATTTAGTACGAGTTTTAGGACCTCATTCTATGTACAAGTTTGATCCTTTTCTTATGTTAGATGCTTTTGATTCAACAGAACCAAGCCTTTATACAAAAGGGTTCCCTATGCATCCACACAGAGGAATTGAAACATTTACCTATTTGATGAATGGGCGGATGAATCATCGGGATAGTTTAGGGAATAAAGGAGTTATTCATAGTGGAGAAAGTCAATGGATGACAGCTGGAAGTGGCATTATACACGAAGAAATGCCTCAGCCGGTCGATCACTTATTGGGGCTTCAGCTGTGGATTAACCTTCCTAAAAAAGACAAGATGACCGATCCTAAGTACTTTGAAATCAATAATGAAATGATTCAAGAATTTAAAGAGGATGGAGGTAAGGTGAGATTAGTAGCAGGAGAGTATAAAGGGCATAAAGGCGCTAAAGGACATCACTTACCTGCCACGATATTAGATATAACACTTGAGCCGGATAAAGAATATTCTTTAAGTGTTAATCCGGACAATACTCTTTTTATTTATATTGTAGATGGTGAAGGAACATTCGGAGCTAAACAAACCCGGGTAGCGTTAAAAACCGCTGTTCTTTTTGGAAAAGGAGATGAGTTTGCACTAAAAGCCGGCAAAGAAGGTATTCGTTTCTTTTTGGCTACGGCACCAGCCCTGAATGAACCAATTGCGTGGGGAGGTCCTGTTGTGATGAATACGGAGCAAGAATTGAATCATACTTTTGAAGAGCTCCAAAATGGTACATTTATAAAACACAAACCGCAAGGTGTATAATAACTTTATTCAAAAAAAGGTCTGTTTCAAACAGACCTTTTTTTGAATAAAACTTTCCTATCCTGATTGGTTATTTTAATAACTGCGTTAATGCAGGCATATCTTTAATCTGATATTTATCTTGGAATATTTTTATTTCCTCATCACTGTATTTATCCGGATCTAAGATGAGCTGCTCTACGGGTAAAGGTCTTGCACTATGCAGTTTAATATCTATAACAACTGGTCGTTCACTCTTTTTTGCTTGATCAAATACATCGGGTAGAACCTTCGGGTCAGAAACGGTAAATCCTAAAGCACCCAACGCCTCTGAAGCTTTTCCAAAGTCAGCTCCTTGTAAGAAAACTCCAAACTTATTTTCAGCATCATCTTCTTGTTCAGCTTCAATAAAACCAAATGAATTATTCGAAAACACAATGTTTATGATGGGTAAATTATATTTCACCTGTGTAATGATATCTTGCATAACCATAGCAAAACCACCATCACCACTAAACGTGAATACCTGTCTGTCAGGATAAGATAATTTAGCACCTATTCCACCGGGAACTCCATAACCCATTGTTGCAAACCAACCGGAAGCAGTAAATTTCTGCTTGCCATTCAAATCAAGATGTCTAACGGAGTTGATTGTTACATTGCCCACATCAGTAATAAAAATGGCATCTTCTTCAGCAATTCTGTTTACTTCTCTAAACACAGGCTCCGGGCGGAGCGGAGAGTCCAAGTTGTCATAGAAGCTTCTAATCCAGTTTCTCCAGTTCGTTTTGTTTTCTTGATTTGCTTTCAGCCACTTATCTTTTGCACGAGGTTCACCTAGCTCAACCATTCTGGCAAGCGTCTTCTTGCCATCTCCCAGAATAGGGGCATCTACCTTATGTCTTCTGCCGAAGGTGGTTATATCTGTGTTAACATGTATAAATTTAGCTTCTTGATTGAAGAAAGAATTAGCAAAAGGAAAATCGCTACCTACAAAAATGATTAAATCAGTGATAGCTAAGGCTTCTACACCAGGTTTAGTTGCTACTCTTCCGGCTTGTCCTATATAATTAATGTATGCATCCGGAATGATACCTTTTCCTAAAGCTGTTGAAGCAACAGGAATAGAGAAGTGTTCACTAAACTTTTCAATTTCTTTCCATCCACCTTCTACTCCTCTACCAACATAAAGAATAGGGCGCTTGGCTTCTTTGATCAATGAAAGAGCTTCTTTGATATCATTATCATCCGGAAGAAACGTATTTGTTCTAAAATTAGAAGCGGTAGAATGGTAGTTGTCGCTAATCTCTACATTTCCAAAATCAACGGGAATGGTGACAACAGCGACTCCTTTGTATTTATAAGCATGTTTGATAGCTTCATCAATCATATGAGGAAGACTCTCAGGTGTCATAACCGTACGGTTATACACACTTACATCTACAAACATGGGGTTTTCATTTAACTCTTGAAAAGCATTATAGTTCATTTTCCCTGAAGCTACTTGTCCTACGAGTGCCAAAACCGGTGCATGATCCATTTGTGCATCATAGAGACCGTTAAAGAGATGTGTTGCTCCGGGACCTGCCGTGCCAAAGCAAACCCCAATTTGTCCACTCAGTTTGGCATAGGCAGAGGCTGCAATAGCACCCACTTCTTCATGGCGAACTTGAATGTAGTTAATTGTTTGTTGCTCTTTAAATAAGGCGTACATGGTCGAATTGAATGAACCTCCCGGTATACCATATACATTTTTAACTCCCCATGATTCTAAAACATTAACCATGGCTACGCTTGCTTGAATCTTTTTCATGAATTTTCCTTTTATGTTTTTCCATGACAAGTTAAGAAAAAAATCCAAGTAAGTGGTTTATTTCTGTTGTTTCCGAAATTCTTTAATCTGTTTTTTATAATTTTCGGGAAGCGGTTTGAGGCTTAATCCATTGGGATCTGACGTTGGCTTTCTCAAAGTCATGAGACTATGAGCCACATCCATTAATCCTAATTGTAGGAGGTAGATTTCTCCTGCTTTAAGCTCCACTTCTTGTTCAATAGGTTTTTTGCTTGACGCTCTTGATACTTGCATCTGATTCGAGGTATTGAAGCTAGTCTTTGAGTCTTTGTATGTGACAGATAGTTTATGTTTTCCGGGCAAAACATCTATTATACGTACCTGTTGCTTCTTATTATTGATGACTTGCACATTCTCCGCTATTTTATCATTTTCTTCGAACATTAAAACATTGTCAATAGTTACTCCGTAAGCAGGACTATTCACAACGATAGAAGCTATTTCCGATTGATCATTAATTAGCCCGTTATCTGTGGGGTATGCAATGAATATTGCCGGATTTTTGTACATTGAAGATGCGCAGCCGGTATGTGTTAGACCCATGATGCCAGCTATTGCCAGTAAGGTTATTGTTTGTTTGAAATAGTTTTTCATAATGCTGTTTTTTTTAAATGTGTATTACTTTGACAAAGTAAAAATTATAAAACAGCATATCATACCCCATTAATGGGAGGTGATTCAAATGTTACTCTTTATTATACGACCGGATATTTATTCTTCATCATCAAAGAAAAACCTCCATTCCTTATAAGCAATCTTCCCCATTTCCATTGCATTTTGTGCATTCAGTTTTAATTTGATGTTTTTTCGGTAGCTCTTTACTGTTTCAAGCGTTATAGAGAGCTGTTGAGCTGCCTGTTCATTAGTCAATCCATTTGATAGCAGCCCCAGCAATTCAACTTCTCTTTTTGTAAGTCTGACAGGTACTTTTCTTTTTAGGTTTAAGATGTGTTGTGTGTCCTCACATACAAAGGTTTGTCCACGCATAACCGATTCAATGGCTGATATGATTTCGTCAGAATAGGCTGTTTTTAAGATATACCCCGAAATGCCAAGCTTAATCAAATGGGTGACAAGCGAATACTCATCATGCGTAGTCAGTGCAATCACCTTCATCTCCGGATATATCTCTTTTATTTCTTTAAAGAAATCTACACCATTTCCATCAGGCATTTCAATATCTAGAAATAAAATATCCGGTTGTTCACGAGCAATCTGCTTCTTGCAATCAGAAAGTCGAAAGGAAATACCAACTACTTCAGCAGTTTTAGATTGAGTGATGACGTTGTAGAATCCTTCTACAACCATTTTATGATCATCTGTTATATGTACCTTTATCATGATTGCTCTATTTCTATGGTTACTTCAGTACCTTCATTGGGTGTAGAGTAGATATGCACCTTGCCATTAAAAGGAGAGAGCCTTTTCTTAATATTTTTAAGCCCCGTACCTCCCTGAATAGCTGTCGGGTCAAAGCCAATACCATCATCATGCACAGAAAGTGAAACGAGGTGGTTATCCAACAAAAGCTCTACATCTATTTTAGAGGCATTTGCATATTTTAGTGCATTATTTATGAGTTCGTAAGCTATGCGATACAAGGTTACTTCTAAGCGGTCGTCTAAACGAGTGTCATTGCCTTGAAAGGTAAAGCTAACGCCCGGAATAGAATGAGAAAAATCTGATAATGAGGTTTTTAATCCGGTTTTCATCAACGATTCCGGCATCATGTGGTGAGCTATTCGGCGTAATTCGCTATTTGATTCTTCTAAGATATTAGCGGCTTTGTTATAATAAACCCCATCCTCCTCTGATAATGTTGAAACCTTGATTCCTGTTAAATTCAATTTTAAGACAGACAACAATCCTCCCAACCCGTCGTGTAGGTCGCGTGCTAGCCGTGTGCGTTCAGCAGTTTCACCATCTAATAAAGCTTGTGTAGCAACTAGTTGCTTTTCTTGTTCTAGCTGGGCTAACTTATGCTTGTTCATCCGGCTGCGGTAGAAAAACAATCCGCCTCCTAAAGTCAAAATAATAATACCTAAAACGCCTAACCAAGAATAAAATTGTTTTTCTTTTTCTAATGAAGCGATACGTAGTTCTTTCTTTTCTGTTTCATATTTAATTTCCATTTCAGCCATGCTGTCATGTAAACTTTTACTGGCATATTCATTCTTCAAGTTGTTATATCTCCAGAAAAAATCTAGTCCTTTCTTTTTTTCTCCTATCGCAAAGTATGAGAGTATGATGTTAGAGGCTAGGGTAGGTGCTTCGTTCATGGAGGTTGAATCCATCTCCCAACCTTTGAGTGATAAGGAAAGACAATCTTTGTAACGCTCTAATTCACGGTATGTGGCAGACAATGAGGTTAGTGTGGAGTAGATTAAATAAGGGTCATTGATTTCTTTGGCAACTCTATGAGCTTCTTCTCCGTAAAACAATGCTTTGTCCAGATCTCTTGTTGGAGAGGGTGAGGGTGCAAAATAGATATTCCCGGCCAGTTGTAATGAACCAATTTCAAATGCTTTAAAATTCATTTCCCGGGAGATTTCAAGTGCTTTCTTTGCATGCGCTAATGCCTTCTCGTCTTCGTTAGTTTGTAGATATAAAATACCTAGTTCAAAATAGCTTTTTAATAATCCCGGCATATAGTTAATCTCTTCCGATAATTTCCGGCTTTTTAATAAATACTCAAAAGCCTTCTCTTTATTTCCTACCACATTATACACAGATCCTATACTACTTAATGCATTGATGTAGTTGTTTTTTTGATCAATTTGCTCATAGATAGATGCTGCCTTAATTAAGTTTTCAAGTTGTACTGTGTGATTGCCACGGCGTGCCTCCATGTCCGCTATATCGTAGTAAACATTAGCCTCTTTGCCTTTGCTATCATATTTAACTGCTAAATCAATCGCTTGATTGAAAAAATAATAGGCTGAATCATGGTTGTTTTTTTGTGCATATGATTTTCCAATAGCATTGTAAAAAGCACTGAATTCTTTAACGTGTTCATTTTCTTGGGCAAACTTCAATCCCCTTTGAGCATATTTATACAGACTGTCTGAACTGCTATATGTATAAAAGTTACATAGGGCATAGTAAGCATTTAGTATATCATCCGAAGGGATGTCTTTAGAGATAGTGATGTGTTTTAATGAGTCCACATTGATTTGTGAGTAGCCTGTAGATGACGCTATTGTCAATAATAAACAGATAACTATCTTTTTCATAATTTTCATAATTTAATAAGGTATTAAGAAACGTAAGTTATAAATTATTTGACAAACATAACCTAGTTATACCCTAAAAAACACCCTATAAATGGGGTGTTTTAAGAGAAAATAGCAGAAAAATCCCCCAAAAGTGGGATGTTTTACTACGAATCAATCTTATACATTTGCTTTTGATAAAGTTATGAGGCTATTTATTAAAATTAAGTTGTTATGAAA
>CAZSWS010000100.1:0-7891 GCA_964610765.1 uncultured Parabacteroides sp. | reverse complement strand
TTTATTAAAGGATATGAAAGAAGGTGAAAGTTTCGATCTATTTTTTCTCGTCAGGAGCTAAAGCATAGGTCGCATCATAAAGCAACGTAGCCAATTCTTCTTCCGAATAGTCTTTTACCGTCTCCGGAGAAATAGGTTCTCCGATATAGACATCTACGGTCTTACCTTTTTTATTGAATGCCTCAGAAGGCACACGCAATGTACGGAGCTTCCAATTAACCCTTCCTAGAAAATAGAAAAACTTGGTGTTGAGAAAGTCAAAATAAACCGGTATAATCGGCACATTCGTTTTTTGAATCAGCTTGACAACGCTATGTGTCCAGGCAAGGTCACGTACTTTTTTGTTCTTACGAGAATAGAAAGACATGGCTCCGGCCGGAAAGAAGCCTACCGGATGTCCTTCACGAACACGCTGTAATGAATAGCGAACACCATTAATATTACGGGGGTTGATTTCTTCAGTTTCATCTGTTGCAGGATTGACTGAAATGAAATTATCCCTCATTGCTCCTATGAGTGTCAGCACCCCATTTACCATAACTTTGAAGTCAGGACGACGAGAAGCGAATATATCAATCAGTATGATGCCATCAAGAGACCCTATTGGATGATTTGAAATAGTAACAAATGCTCCTTCGGGCAAGTTATCTAAAACACCTGAATCGTGCACACGATATTTCAAGTTTATAAGCGGATCGTTTAAAATGCCGGAAGTAAAGGCAGATCCGCGCAGGTGAAGACTATTGGCATGCACTTGATTTACTTTATCAACATTTAGCCAACGAATCAGCTTTTCGCCTAAGTATGTTCCAAAGCGAGATTTAAAGAAAGGAGATAGTTTTCTTAGACTTTCTATATCAACTACGGTCTTTTTTATCGGATGAGGCATCTGGAGTCAATAGTTCAGCACTTAACTGCTCATACTTACGTATAGAGACAAATAAGATTATATTTAACACGATAAATTCATATAAGAAATAGAGCCAAACATAGCCGGTAAGCAGGAATATAAACATAACCACTGTTCGTCCATTGAATGTCATCAAATCCAAATACCTCTTCATCAACTTATTACTCTTTTTTCGAAACCGCAGTCGAATATCATCCGGAATATCATCTCCGTAAGATGCCTTAAGTGCAGCCAGCATTTTTTGCAACTGGGGTGTCAAACGTATTTGAAGCGTTGAATAATAGACATACAGGCGAAAAAAGAACTTATTGATACCCGAGGGCATATTCCGTTGTTTTTCCTTAACAGCCTCTAATGATTCAAACTCTTTACCTTTTTCTTTATCTATAAAGTATAAATGCAGTGTCTTATAATAATCCGTAATATTAGCCTGTACTAAGTGTGAAAGACCGGACATAACCGCCAGCAGGAAAAACCAAGGCGTACCATATTCATTCATCAGTCTCCAAGCTAAGGCTACATAGATGGTTGCAAACCAAAAATCGCCTGCCAAGCCATCCAATATACGTCCTATTTCAGACTTAATCCCTGTCAGTCGGGCGAGTTGCCCATCTACACAGTCCAAAATATTTGCACAAACGAGGAGTAATATACCAATCAATGTATAAGACAATACCGGATAGTAAAACATGATTCCGGCAGCTACGCCTACAAAGATGGATAAAATGGTTATTTGATTAGGTGTTATACCTGTATTTCTAAGCAACCGAGCTATTTGAAAGCCTATTGGTCGATAAAAAATACGATCTAAATAGTTTTCTGTTTCAATCGATTTCAGCGAGGCTTCGTACTCTTTTTGTCTATTACTACTTCCCATATTTATTTATCTTCCGTCATTTATAGGAGTAGCCTCCATCTATCACAACCACTTCACCATTAAAGTAATTGTTTTCAAGTAGCATTTTATACACATTGGCTACTTCGTCGGGTTCACAAAAACGTCCTAATGAGACTTTACGTTCTATATTCGCTCTGATTTCAGCAGGTTTGTTTTTTTGCCATTCAGTATCCACAAAGCCGGGAGCCACAGCATTCACACGTATATTATACGGAGCTAAAAACTTAACTAAATTCTGTGTTAATGCATGCACAGCACTTTTAGAAACGCCATAAGCCAACGATACCGAATGAGGCTGAATGCCCATTAACGAACCGGTAAATATGACACTCCCTCCGGATTGGATACGTGAAACTACTCGCTGGAGTAAAAAGACCGGGAATTGAATGTTTGCATAGAACACACGTGCCCAGTCGGCTTGTTTGAGCTCTTCAAAAGAGTCACGACAAGTCAATCCGGCATTAAAAATCAAGGCATTTAACGTACGATCTTTTTTAGTTAAAAAGTCGGCAATAAGCTCTATTGATTCCGGCTGTGAAATATCAGCGGCAAGCACATCTACTTGAATATTGTTTTGCTGAGTCAACTTTTCAGCAGCCTCTAGTGCTTTTTGTTCATCCGAAGCATAAGTCAGTAACAAATCATAACCTTCCTTACCCAAACACTCTGCTACGGCATAACCAATTCCTTTGGTTCCTCCTGTTATTAACGCATACCGGTTCATTCCGTTCACTCCTTATTGTTAACTGAAGCAGCAGAATGAATAGATTCAGGCTTGGCTTGCTGCTGTCTTTTTAAGTTAGACTCATACGAGTCATGAATCGTTTTCTTAATGATAGTAGAAGAAACGCCTGTTCCATAAGGGAAGTAAAATACTTGAACATGCAAGTCTTTCAGGTAATCGTATTTCCCGAACCAATCATCTCCCACCACAAAAGCATCTATATTAAGCTTTTTCACTATTTCAGTATGGTCTAAAGTATGCTGAGGTATCACGATATCAGGAGTTTTCAATGCTTCAATGATTTGCAAACGCTCATTAAAAGGAATGATGGGTTTTGCTTTGTAAGAAGACACCAGTTCGTCAGTGCTTACACCAACGATTAGGATATCTGCTAAACTACGTGCATAGTTAATCATTCGTAAATGATTGTAATGAAACATATCAAACGTTCCTGAGGTATATACGATTGTTTTATTCTTGAACATACTTGCTCTACTTTTATTTTATCAATAATATTATTAAACTATTCTCTTTCAGATTAATCATGCTCTTCTGCAGTCAAATCCAGTTTTTCATTGTCTTCCCCTTTTTCGTAGTATTGCCTGCGAAGAGGTCTTGCCGTGTTTTCAGCAAAGCTTTTCCTGTTTCTATATAAATCAATCGCTTGATAAAATGAATTTCGGAAAGCACTTTCTGAGCATTCATTTTTTCCGGTCACCTCATACAACACGCCATGGTTAGGGCTTACACATATATAAGGAAGACCGGCTGTAAATACCACTCCTTCATCTAAAGACAAAGCCTTAAAAGGTGCTACTCCCTGATCATAATACATTGCTAAAACAGCATCAAACAGGTTATATTGCATATTTCCAAAAAACTCATCTGCCTGATAAGGTCCAAAAGACATCACTCCTTTTCGTTCTGCCTCTTCCATTGCCGGAAGAATAACGTTCTTTTCTTCATCACCTGTAGTAGCCAAATCTGTACCACTTGCATTCAATGCCAATACGGCAATACGTGGTCTGACAATATTAAAATCTTCTTTAAGCGACTGATTAAGCAAAATCAGCTTTTGAGTAAGATGGTCAACCGTCAGCACAGAGGTGATATCTTTCACAGCAACCGATTCAACGGCAGGTGCAATACGCAATCCTTCATTGATGAAGATTGACAATGTTCCCTTAGCTGCTAATGATTCTTGCAAAAACAGTTGTTGACTGGCATAAGGAAAGGATTCCGAACGCATATTTTGCATATTGACCGGGGAGGTTACCAATACATCAATCACTCCTCGCTTCAAGTCGTCAACAGCTGCTCGCAGTGATTTTTCAGCAGCAGTACCCGATTGAGCAGTCGATGTGCCCATATCTACTTGTGCCTCTTCATCTGAAAGGCTATTGATGATGTTTAAGCGATTTTCACGTGCCTCTTCAGCCTTGCCAATCATATTTAGATTAACAGCGGGAAGTCCCAATGTTTTTCGATAATAAGCTGCTACCTTAGACGACCCGTAAACTATTGTCGAACAGAGTTCTGACATGCGCATATCTGAAAAGGTTTTCAGTAACAACTCGTAGCCTATTCCATTAATATCTCCGTGTGTTACTCCAACCTTAATAAGTTCATTATTCATACTGAACGTATTTCTTTTTTATATTTTCCGCACCTTTGGAGCGGCATTCTTTGACAAAGATAATGATTTCTAATAAACATACTCAACGAAACTACCACCAGAAAGTTTTAAACGACTAATCTGTCGAATGATTTTATCTGTTTTGCTCTTTCGTGGACAACATGCCACAGGCAGCAAAGATATCTTCTCCGCGTGAAGCCCTGATTGTACAAATAACGCCTTTGCTATTCAAGTAGTCTCGGAAATTATTCATCTTTTCTTCTGATGAGGTCTGGAGAGAAACAGCCGGAATGGCATGATAACGTATCAGATTAACTCGGCAGGGAATTCCCTTTAATAGCTTAACCAACTCTTGCGCATGCCGTATAGAATCGTTTAATCCGCCAAACATAATATACTCAAAAGAAACACGCCGCTGACGTGAAAAATCATACGTACGAATCAATTCAATGACCTCTTTAATAGGAAAAGCTTTTTCTACCGGCATAATCGAAAGACGTTCTTCATGAAAAGGAGAATGTAAGCTTATGGCTAAATGACAATCACTTTCTTCAATAAATTTCTTCAAACCGCTCTTTACTCCGATGGTAGATACCGTTATACGTTTCGGGCTCATGGCATAGCCATAGTCTGCTGTCAATATCTCCAGCACCTTGAACAACTCGTCTAGGTTGTCTAACGGCTCTCCCATACCCATAAATACGATATTGGTCAACTTATCCCGTTCAGGCAGCGACTGGATTTGATTTAAAATCTCACCGGCTGTTAAGTGAGCACTAAAACCTTGCTTGCCGGTCATGCAAAACAGGCAATTCATCTTGCACCCTACTTGTGTTGAAATACAGAGCGTCGCATGTGTTTCTGTAGGTATATATACTGATTCTATGAATCGACCTGATGACACGGGGTAGAGATACTTTATCGTACCGTCTTTCGAGCGCATAGCATGCGATGGCGGCACACTCCCCACATCGTACAGCTCGTTCAACTGTTCTCGCTTTTTGAGTGCAATATTGGTCATTTCATCAATAGAACCGACCTTCTTGTTATACAGCCAGTCTGCCAGTTGCTTGGCCGCAAAAGGAGGAAGTCCTACACTAGCAGCAACATCTTTAAGTTCTGACAATGTCTTGCCTGATAAATGCTCTTTTGATTCCATCGTTCAAAGATACTATTAAAAATAAAACCGGCGTCTTGTTAAATAAGACACCGGTTTATTATATTGTTTTCTAATATGCTAGGCAATTAATAGAAGCGAATACGATTGTCTTCGACTTTCGCTTTGCTCACAAGAAGCTGAATAGCCTGATACCCTACTCGGTAAGCCAACGCACCTTCTTGGTTTTGAATTTGCTCTGCTTCATTCTCTGTTGCCTCATCTGTAGTCCGGTTAAATACGGTATAAACATATACACCACCATTTCCGGCTATCGGCTCACTCAACTGATTAACAGGAGAAAGTGAAATATGCGCATTCAGCTTAGGCTCAAGTCCTATACCACTGATACGACTTGTATTAAATGTAACAAAACGAACGGAATCAATGGATGAATCCATCACATCTGCATAAGCATCTAAAGAAGTCAAGTTTTTAGCTTTCAGGTTTTCAACAATCATCTCTCCTTTTTTCTTTGCAATCAATTCCGGTTTCAATAAGGATTCAACTGACTGCAATGAGCGATAACCTTCAGGCATTGTTCCTTGAACAGCAGCAATCACAAACACATCTTCACACTCAAAAATATCTGAGATACTTCCTTTATTGTTTTCAAAAGCCCAACGAACCACTTGACGTGAGTTTTTATGTCCTCCCACTGTTTGATCATTAGCCGTCAAATGCGTATTAGTGAACACATCATAACCGGCAGAAGTAGCCGCTGTATCCAACTGAGCTATCACACGGTTAGTTGTGATAAACTTATTTAAGTCATTATAAATTTTACTGTACGTGTCTGAACTAGGTGTAACAGTCATCAATACATGTGCCAACTTATATTTATTCACATTTGCTGTTTTACCGGTCACCTTAACCAGGTGTATTCCATAAGTTGACTTCACTTCAACTACATTGTTTACAGCAGTGCTGAATAATGTTTTAGCAAAATCAGCCCCTAGATTCAATACGGCTGCAGGCTCTGTAAACCATCCTACTTCACCGCCATTTTCTCTTGTTTGATCTACTGAAAATTGAGCAGCAAGAAGACCAAAATCAGCTCCACCTTTCAACTCTGTAAGCAGACTATCAACCAATTGCTTAGTGGCTTCTTCTGTTGCCCCCGGAGCTAACATGATATGGCTAAATTTAACCGAGTCCGGAGCTACCGTCTTGTCAACCAGTTTAAACACGCGATATTGATCGTTTTCAAAGATTGCATCACTTACATCACCTAAACTAGCTGTAGCTGCAAAATCTTTCAAATACATATCCATACTAGCCGTCGAAACAAAAGCATCAATATAAGGTGTCTCTGAATATTCATTCACTACTTCTGCTACCTGCTCGGTAGTCATCAACTCTTCTCTTAGCTTATCGACATCTTGACGTGCCAAATCATAGTCTTCTTCACTAGGAACTATGGGTTTTGAGATGTACGTAATAACTTTCGTTTCAGCTTGCTTGAACTGCTCTTTGCGTTCGTTATACAGCTTTTCAATCTCTGCTTTTGAAACCTGTACTGCTGAGTCGGGAATAGACGTATATGGTTGTTTCACATATAGAATATCCGACTTTTCAGATTCACCTTTATGAGCTGCCTCTGCATCCAGCTTATTTGCAGCCATTGATTTAGTTAATAAGGTAAGATATTTCTCTTCTAAGCGTTGACGTTTGATGTTCTTTTCCCAGAACAACCAAAAGTTTCTAGCTGATATCAATTCTGATTGCTCTTGTGGTGAAGCTGCTTGAATAGCCTTTTCATCAATCACTTTCAAGAAGTTCAACATCAGATTTTTATCGAACATACCTGTTTGAGGATTTGAAAACATCGGCATTCCTTGAATTACCGGAGAGATATTCTCACCTTGCACCATGTCAAACAGTTCGTCTGAAGATACTTGAATTCCTAGTTTTTCTAATTCCTCATCCAATACTATCTCACGGACAATTGCATCAAAAACAGATTGACGAATTTGATTTTGATACTCATCAGGTACATTGTTCGAGCCTGATTGCATTTTATACATCTCAAGCATTTCTTCAATGCGGTTTTGATAGGTCTGGTAATTAACAGTAACTCCGTCAACTACGGCAACTTTCTCTTGCTGTTGTCTAAAAAAGGTTGATCCTGAATTCAAGAAGTCTCCCAATATAAACGCAAGTAGTGCTACCCCCACTACGGCAACCAATAAACCTGCTTTGTTTCTAATTTTTTCAAGCGTAGCCATTTACATTCTAATATTTTTGTTACTTATTATATCTTAATTTCAATCCTTAATCAGCGGAAACACAGAAAGTTATCAACACATAAGACAACGTCATGCGAGCTTATCCGATTCTTCCCAAAACCAGTTTCCACTTCAAGGGCACGAAGATACAAAAATAAACACATTTCTTTCTTGTTTCATTTACTTTTTTATCAGAAATAAAGAAATTAACAATAAAGACAGCATCCCTTTTCTAAACATCTAGCAACCAATGATACATCACACGAATATATATCCTGCCTAACCTAAGCCTACATTCATATAGTAAATCTACAAAAAAGCAAAACAGTACAACTGATA
>CAZSWS010000099.1:0-7908 GCA_964610765.1 uncultured Parabacteroides sp. | reverse complement strand
TGTTTCAATCCACACACCTGCGTGAGGTGTGACTCTTGTCGTTCTATTCTATTGTAAGTAAGCACTTTATGTCGCTATAAATGCGGAGATCCTTTTTTAATTTTAAAAGTCTATTCATATTTATATAAGAAGATGATAAGGGGCTGACTATCAGTGTTTGCGAATATAGGCATTTTTTTGCAATGCATTTGTTTCGCACGGGTTAGATAATAAGCTCAGAGGTTACATCATAGGATGTAATACGCCCTAGTGTGATGATTCTTCTTTTCCAATTCTTTCCTAAAAAATAGAAACGAATACTATCTAGTTCTGGATTGATGATAGATTCTATTTTAGACTGTAACTTTATGAATTCTGCTTCAGGTAGCACACATTCAAATACAGAGTTCTGCACACGCTGTCCATAGTTCAAGCATTCTTTTGATACATTTCTAAGACGTTTATTTCCATCTTCAGAAATAGTATTCACATCGTATGTAATTAGTACCATCATGATTTTATCTCATTAAAAATACGGGATAATTATCTAAGTCTTTTCGTAAAAACCGAGCCAGGAGCATTGACTGAGCATAAGGTAATAAACCAATAGGAATTTTTTCATTTAAAAACGGATGTGTAATTATTTCCTTTTTTCTACTCTGCCATGTGCTTATTACTGCTTTTCTGCAGGATTCAGTCATAACAACACCATTCTCACCTTGAGAAATAAAGTCTTTAATAGATACTTGCTTTTTGTTTATCATCGATAAAACCATGCGGTCACCTAAATATGCCCGAAACTCTTCCATTAAATCTAAAGCTAAAGATACCCTTCCTGGTCGCAAAGTATGTAAAAAACCAACATAAGGATCTAAACCAACAGTTTCTAATGCAGCTGCAACATCATTAGCTATGAGTGTATATATAAAAGATAGCATTGCATTTACTGCATCTTTTGGTGGACGTTTGCTTCGTCCATTAAATATGAAATCTTTTTTCTGATTTAGTAACAAATGAGGAAAAGCATTAAAGTAAATGCTTGCAGCTTCACCTTCTACTCCACGTAGCTGATCAAAATCTTCTGCTTGAAACAAATCTCTTTTTCGTAGATCAAGCATGCTTGCTGCCTTTTCAATGGTTGTGTTGGGACCATAATCCCGAATGAAACGGCGTAATACACTTCGGTGATTTTGGACCTTTCCTGCTAAAAATAACTTACTGAGATTAAAGGCAAATTCTTTTTCTGTAGACAATAGGTGTTGTTGCTTTCGTAGTAAGACATTCCCTTTTGTAGGACCTTGAATGCGAGCAATAAACCTTCCATTAGAAGACAGAAAGGTAAGCGAGACACCATTGTCAGCACAAAGCCTCATTAATCCAGGGCTTGCTCCCATATATCCAAACGTCACTATACCTTCAATGTTTAAAATAGGTATGCGAAAAATCTCTTTTTGCTTTACTGATATAACTACGTTTAAACCATCTTTACTTAAATAAGACTCCGGTGTAGTTACATAAAGCGTGTTAAGAAGTTTTCTCATATAAGTTTTTTTTAAGATAATAGGATACAGATGTACAGTTGGCTAGTTTAGGCAAGCATTTATTTAAAAGCGAACAGTTTCTACAATGTGGCTTTTTAATTGCTTGGGGAGTATCTCCGCTCTTGAATATTTTATGCATTTCAAATGCATATTTATAGGTGAGCTCACGTAGAGCATCAGAGATGTTAATAATCTCTCGATGTCGTGTTTCTCCATAAAAGAAAGCAGCATTATCAATGTTGATATTATACATTTCTTCTAAACTCAACACTTGAGCCGCTAGCTGTACTTCATCTCTAGCATCGGGTTTGCTGCGTCCTCGTTTATATTCTACAATTAAAGGCCTCCAGAGTCCTGGGTATGATGCATGTGAAAACGTGTTTTCTTTCGACTTTGAATGCACTAATTCAATGGCATCAATTATTCCGTATAGTCCTAATCGTTTAGATGCAACCGAAACAGAACGTAAGGTGATTGTTTTTCCATTCTTTTGTCGGTAAAAGGGGTTGTCTACATTGGTGTGTAGTATATTACCTTCTACAGTCAGTTTGTTGTCTTCCCATTCTTGTTCCATATGAATTAATGCCCATTGCCGGGGGCAAAACACATAGTGTTGTATCCCCGACAACATAAGCATATCTTCTTCTTGATATTCCATTATAGAAGTTCTTCTACAATCACATTTAACGGAAGTTTATCTTTTTCGATTTCAATACTATAGTCTGAAAATGATCGGGCTACTTTGTCATTGACCTTTTTAACTTTAACCAAATCAAACAGCTTATTTGCAGGTGCATTCCCAAGCTCTGATTCATGTCGAAAAACAATTAATTTTTGTGCACTCATTAATCCGCGTGCTGCGGATCGATCGTTGTCAAACATGTTTTTTAACGAATCCCAAAACAGTTCAAGGTCTTCTTCTGAAAAACCGGTTTGTTTGGCAAGGTTTGCTGAAATAAAACCATGACACATGTATAGACCGTAGGGGATAGTTGATTTCCTTCCCATAGTCCGGTTGTCACCACTTTGTTTTTTAGCTTCTGCTTCTGTAGCTACAGCCATTCTGGTGATGGAATGTTCTGACTGTACAATTGGTTCTACTGAACGAGCAAAAGTGAACTGTATAGGTCCACGAACTTGTCCGGCATTCGCTCCGGTTGACATTACAGCTCCGAATGTTCTCACATCGTAATAGCGTTTACACATAACCTGACGTGCTGCTTCTGTTTTTTCTCCATCTTTTTCGTTTTTTACCGATGAGTCTTCACGAGCGGCATCAATGAGGTTGTTTAATATGGCCTTTTCTTTGATGAAAATGTCATATCCTTCACTCAGAGACTTAGCTACTTGTACATAATTGCGTACTTTTCGTTTTATACAAACATCTGTAACTAATCCCATGCCTGTTTCAGCATCAATTCGGGGTAAGTTCCCAGCATCAGGGTCTCCATTAGGATTTCCGTCTTTCACATCGAAGAAATAAACAAAATCAATTCGGCTTTTTAATTCTGACATAATCTTTTGTATTTGTTATTATTTAATATCATTATCTTTTTGTTTAGAAGTCTGATTTTTGGTGATAGTAGCCTATCATAAAGCGGCCTTGATCAGCAAGGTCAAGATGTGTAGGGAAACCATCTGCCGGCATTTTATCCATAATCTCCGTTTTAATTTGTTCGAAAAACACTTGGCTGCTTTTGCTTAGTTTTTCTGCATGATGAACAGAAAGATTTAAAATAGTTGAAAAAACAGTTGCAGGAGTAGCAGATGCCGCATTCATATAACGGTTGCGGATAGAATTGTTATTACTGCTTCGCTCTTGTACATGCTCAAGGGTGGCGAATAGTCTGCCACATAAATAGCCCATGTTGCTATTTTCTTTGTCAATCATAATGTTTATTTTTTTAGTGTTATTGTTAAGTCTGTTTAAGTATGCTTTTATAATAGCTGCACGTCCGATAGAAACTTGTTGTTCTGCTCTAATTCTATTTATACAAGCCATGAATAATGTGTAAGGATATGATGTTCCTTGTAACATGCTTTTCATTACAGATTCTGGTAAGTTTGGCTGTACATTAGCCGTTTTTCCGTTTAATGTTACTGAACTTAGTATATGATAAAGACCTGAGTAGGGTTTCTTGTTATTTCTAACATCGATAATCTCCATGTCATCAAAATGCATTTTTATATGTCCGGCAAAATCTCTTAAGTAACTATCTTTCCAATAAACAACCGCAATGCGAGCTGAATTGGGTGCTAACCCTAAGAAGTAAAATCTGTCATCTAAGTTTGTTCGTAAATGTCCGGAGAAAATAGCGTTGAATACTTTGCGGACTTGCTCAATACGGCGGTCGGGTTGATCAGTCTCTTTTTCAGCAAATCCAAATAAATTGAAAATACCTTCTTCTGCTTCTCTGGCAGTAGTTGAGTTTGATGAAGCCCAGAATAAAAATGTGCGATTACCTATTGTGAATTTATTTTGAGAACCTTTGGCCAGCATTTTATTCAGAGCTGTTGTGAATGATGCTTCTGCTTCCTTAGAAATAGGAGCATTCAATCCTTTTGATTTCCCATAAGAGTCATAGCCGGATTTAATTTGAAAAGCAACGAGTTTTCCGGTTGCTTGACCTCCTGGGATTGCTGTGGCAGTGGTTATTTGAACAGGAGAGTCCTTTTCTCCTGTAATTAAGCAGGTAGATAAATCTTTTGAGTCATTTTTGTTGAATTCCAAGTTGATTAAAGATCTCAAATCTTCGTGTTCAGCTATAATTTGTGTCTCTCCTTGTAGTAGAAAAGAAATATTTACAGTTGGCTTTTTGCTGATACTTTCCCATAAAGGTGATTTGAATACATTGTTTAGTTCTTCCCTCTTATAAAAGAGAGATATAGCCTTGAAGCCTATATTATGAGGAAACTGTCGGGATATTTCATCGCATCTTTTTATGAATAATTGATTCTTGATTTTTGCATTTTGGATATTCGTTTCTCGAATCTCAACCTTTTTTATATTTTCAGCATCATCTTGAGTTAGTTCTGGATGGTGTTTGGTGTAGTTCAAAACGTATTCTACATTATCCCATAAAATATTTGCATTTGGCGCACTCGTTCTATTAACTCCTTTTAGAACTTGAAACTTACTGCTTGACTTAGCATCAATCCGTCTATCTTCTATTCTAATAAATGTCCCATCCTTGTCTATTACAATAAGGTAGGTGATTTCTTTATCTTCCATCCCGACAGGAGCTAAGTCTCCACTTCGATGATAGTAGTCATATAATGCTTTTAATATCATTGTAATACCTCCTTGCTGTTTAGTGCTGGAACTTCAATAACTCCCTTTTTCATATTTGCACGGAAAAACATAGGAGTAATATTTTTGGGATTGCTGAAATCCATATCATAGAGCATCAGTCCCAAATCTTTACTTTCATCAATTGGAGGTGTTAAGTCTATCTCGTTGTCTTTTATTAAACGAAATGAAGCTGAAAACTCTCGTGTGCCAAAATAAGGCTGATTAAAACACTGTCCTTTGCTTGCTCGACGCTCAAACATAGCATTGTATTTCCCGGGGTTCTCGTTTTTCTCATTATATCTTTCGTCTCTATCCCTCTGGGAAATTGGGGTGAAAACAAGTTTCCCGTAAATGCGATAGCGTACGTCTTTTAAAAGTAAACTGTTCCGTTGTTGTCTTTTTTCTTCAATAAATATGTGTTTACCAGATTGTCCTCCTATCGCTCCTACTTCGTTTCTACGAACGGAGGTCCATTTAATAGGATTCAATACGTCTATTCTCGTAATCTCCCAGCGAATCGCAGGCTTCCAAAACACAGCATCGAATATGGCACGTGCTGCAGATGGTGTGATTACGTCATAGCTGACCCTTTCTACTTTTAATTCGGGGCGTGTGAAGCAGGCCATATCTCCCCATACCTCCAGACAAAATTCTTTATCAAAGTATTTCATATACGATCATATTATTATTATTTCTTCTAACCATTTGCTTTTCATTATTAATCCGACTTTATCATCATATTGCTCAATGTCTGGTAATACATAAATTCCCTCAATTATTTCGGTAATCATGCCTCCATTTCTCATATCTTTAAAATCTTTATCATTAATATTAACAGTGTATTGATTGATGTATTTCATTAATTCATAAGTAGGTCCTTCTTTTTGTAGGCGATTAACCAAGGTCATGCTATCTTTATAATTAACAATGATACTTTTGCTATTATTATCTATCAAATTGAATTTTTTAGCTGCTTCTTCGAATGAGAAATCTAGCGGTTTATATAGAAGCGATATTATGTCAGCTTTGTCGAATGTGCTACATCGGGTATATAGTTGAGAAAAGTAATCAATCATAGCTTCCGGACTAAACCAGTCCACTATGCTGTTCATATTCTCACGTGCATCTCTACTATTAGAAATATATCCTGGTGGTAATGGTTTGTCTAGCTTAAATACATAAGCGTCGCTCATCTCCAGTTTCCCTTCTCTGTTGCATCTTCCAGCTGCTTGTAGGATAGAGTCAAGACCTGCTTCTTGCCTGAAGACAATAGGGAAGTCGATATCAACTCCAGCTTCTATAAGTTGTGTTGAAATGACGCGAATAATTCGCTGTTTTTTATCTGTTAGAGCATGCTTGATTGTTTCTATTGTTTCATTGACGTGTTTAGAACACATCATTCGCGAGAGGTGAAATGTAAGTTCATCGGGTGGTAAACCTTCGTAAATAGCTTGTGCATCTTTTCGCGTATTAACAACACAAAGGACCCGGTTGTGTTCTGCTATTCTATTTGCTATGTCTTTGTAAGTACTGACCGCTTTGTCAAAATGTAGATTGACTCGTCGAAGACGATTATGTAGATTAAAGGAGGTTGGGATAATCTCATTGATTTCCGGTATGCCTCTTAAAGTTTTTTTAGATATGTTTTTGCTATTGTAATCTTCCCTTAAAGCCGGCATGCTAGCGGTGGTAAATAAAACTGAGACGGAAAATATGCGTTGATAGGTTTGCAGGCTATCAATTATTGGCTGTAAGTATTCTATAGGTAAGACTTGGACTTCGTCAAGAATAAGAACGCTGTTACTAATGTTGTGAAGCTTTCGGCAAATAGATGGCTTGTTAGAAAATATAGACTCAAATAGTTGTACGTTGGTGGTGACAATAATAGGATAATCCCAATTCTCGGCAGCTAGCTCCATTTTAAGATCTAGCATTTTATCTTTTTTCCTTTCAGGATTTATATTAGAATGATGTTCTAAAATATTCTCTTTGCCAAATATTTTACGGAGGGTTTCAGCTGTTTGGATAATAATGCTTGTGTAGGGAATAGCGATTATAATCCTGTTTTTCTTGTATTTAAGGGCATGTTTAATAGCCCAAACTAATGAAGATAGCGTTTTCCCTCCACCAGTGGGGACAGTTAGGCTGTAGAATCCCGGTTGCTTGCTAGAAGCTTTTAAACATTCTGCTTGTATTTCAGAGCGAATCTTGTTGATGGGAGTTGCTTCGGCATTGGTCGCTATCGTTTTTAAAAAGGCTTCCAGTTTAGGTAAAAGTTGCTCAAGTGTGGCTTTGTTTTTACGTACCCGTGAATTCACTTCATTCATAAAGGCTTCGGTATCTATACGATCAGCATCTACTAAGCATGAGAAAAGCATGCGGACTAAATGGTGAAGGTCTTCTTTTTGCATTGAACAGGAGGGAGGAACGTTTAGGGTGATATCCATATCCTCTACCTTTATTTCATCTGGAATAAGAGAATTCATCCTTTCCTCATAGTCTCCATAATCATATAGACCACGATGATGCCCTATAATTGGATGGCTCAAAATTGGGTATATTAGAGGGTATTTCTCTTTGGCTATTAGTGCGCCTATATAGGCGTGAGGGCTTCGGGTTGGATTTACTGCCGATGGCTTGTAGCCGGATACCTGTTGGATATATTGTTGGAAGCTTTTTTGCTCTTTCCCCTTATCATGTAATAAACCTAACACACGACCCCATTCTGTGAAACCAAACTTGCTTGCAAATAAGGAAGCAAGATTGGCAACATTTATACTGTGCTCTTCGTTACTTTGTATAACCCATTCTTCTTTGGTTGAATTTGGGGGTTTTAGGTGAGATATAACTATAGGCATAAATAGTATTGTTGATGTGTCTTTTAGGTTAGAAACAAATTTAGCAATAATATCTTATAAAAGAGATGTTTTTGAGGGGCGAATAAAAACCTTGAAATAACTTGAATAATTAGAAATATAGCTATATATTTGCATCGCCTTTTAACAAGGGTTAGGCTTATACAAAAGCGCCATCAGGAAGGGTGGGTGAGTGGCTTAAACCAACAGTTTGCTAAACTGTCGTACGGGTAACTGTACC
>CAZSWS010000098.1:0-8476 GCA_964610765.1 uncultured Parabacteroides sp. | reverse complement strand
TTCTTTTATACAGCTAAAGAATTACTCATACGCCCTGGAACGACATTGCGCAACTATCTTGCCGGAAAACGTGTCCGTTACTTCAAACCTTTTGGATTCCTTTTTCTTACAGCCACGATCTATACTTTTCTGGCATTTACACTAAATATCTCTTTTGATATAGAAAACACAGGGGCTTTCAACACAGATAATAACAGCACCACTCATTTGAACAGTTATGCTTCTTGGTTTTTAGAACATTACGCCATTAGCAACCTTGCCTTTCTTCCTTTTATCGCACTAGCTTCATGGCTCGTTTATAAAAAGGAAAAATATAATTACGGAGAAAACATCATCTTGGCAGCCTATATTTCAGGTCAACTGAACCTCAGCGTGATTGTTTTCTTCCCTCTCTTTTATTGGCTGAATATCCCCACGGTTACCATGCATGCCCAACTTTGGATAACGCTGGTTATATACATATATATGTATGCAAACGTATTTAATAATTATTCGCTTGGCATTCGCTTCATAAAGGTCCTGATCTTTACCCTTTTGAATTTATTATTCATCTCATTGACTTCATTTATAGCCATGCTTATATATTCACTTATTAACTCATAAGAAAAACAATGAATAAAGAAAAACTAACCCTCATTAAAGTTGGAGGGAAAATTGTAGAAGAAGATGACTCACTTACGCAGCTGCTAAAAGACTTCTCACAAATTGAAGGACACAAAGTGCTTGTACATGGCGGAGGTAGGCTAGCTACCAAAATGGCTGAAAGACTGGGCATAGAAAGCAAAATGGTAGATGGGCGAAGAATTACAGACGCTGAGACCCTCCAAATTGTTTTAATGGTTTATGGTGGACTCATTAATAAAACCATCGTAGCTCGTTTGCAAGCTGCCGGTGTAAATGCATTGGGGCTTACCGGGGCTGACCTTCATTTAATTCGTTCTGACAAAAGACCGGTTAAAGAAATTGATTACGGATATGTTGGAGATGTAAAAGAAGTGAATGGCCAAGCATTAGCCATGCTTGTTAATCAAGCGATTATTCCGGTAGTTGCTCCGCTTACTTTTGACATAAACGGTAACATATTGAACACAAATGCAGATACCATAGCTGCAGAAACAGCTAAAGCTTTGGCTAAATTCTTTGATGTAACACTAACCTTTTGCTTTGAAAAAAAAGGAGTTTTAATGGATGAAAATGACGACAATAGCGTTATTCAAAGATTAAACAAAGAAGATTTCTTGAAATATAAGCAGGCAGGTATCATACAAGGAGGAATGATTCCTAAACTTGACAACTCATTTGATGCGATAGAAAAAGGAGTTAAGCGAGTAATCATTACAAAAGCATCTGAAATACTTTCTGAAAAGGGAACGTTGATTTGCTGATTAGCTTGCTCACTAAGCTTAAAACAGGTGCTCAACATCTATCCTTTTTCATACATATACTTAAGGTACGCATGAGCTATCGGCTACTCAATGTATTTATATGTGAATAAATTATTAGCTCTTATGCGCCTAGAGAATGAAAAAAGCTCTATATTTGCACCTTGAAAAATGAATATTAAAAAATTAATAATATAAATACACAATACAAATGCAGAACAAAGGATTCGTAAAAGTTTTCTCCTTGTTGCTAACCCTCGTTTGTTTATTCTATTTATCTTTCTCATTTGTAACAAGATACTATGGAAGTAAAGCAGAGAAATATGCAAACGGAGACCCGGTAAAGGAGGCCGCTTATCTAGATTCATTATCAACAGAAAAAGTTTGGTTAGGCTACACCTTAAAAGAATGTCAAGAACAAGAAATCTCATTAGGTCTTGACTTAAAAGGTGGAATGAACGTTATTTTAGAGCTTAGCGTACCGGATGTTGTTCGCTCATTAGCTAATCACAACCAAGATCCTAACTTTAACAAAGCGTTGGACTTAGCATATGCACGCCAAGCTACCAGCCAAAAAGATTACCTCACACTGTTTGCAGAAGAATATAAAAAGCTAGATTCTAACACTCCTCTTTCTGCATTATTCAGCACATTCGAACTAAAAGATAGGATAACTCCTCAATCAACTGACGCTCAAGTGCTATCTGTACTTAATACAGAATTAAAAAGTGCGATCGACAACTCTTTCAACGTATTGCGTACACGTATCGACCGCTTTGGAGTTGTTTCTCCGAATATTCAGCGTTTGGAAACAGCCGGACGTATTTTGGTAGAACTTCCCGGAGTAAAAGAGCCTGAACGAGTTAGAAAGCTACTTCAAGGTAGTGCTAACTTGGAATTTTGGGAAACATATACATTGCCCGAAGTTTATGAGCACCTGATCAAAATAGACAGCTATCTCGCTTCTATATCCCAAACCGATACAACAGCAGTAACAGCTGTTTCTGAAACACCGGCTGAAGCACCGATAAGTGCCGACACCGAAGAAGATGCTACATCTGCCACTAGTGAGACCGACTCACTTCTTGCACAAATTGAAACACAAGCTACCGACAGCATGTCTCAGTCTGTCTCTTTTGAGCAATATGCAAAAGAACATCCCTTGTTCGCTGTTTTACAATTAAACACACATAACGGACAATTAATTCCTAGCTCAATCGTTGGATATGCTTTAGGAAAAGACCGCGACAAAATTGATGAATATTTAGAGATGAAGCATATAAAAGACATGCTTCCACGTGGTCTTGTATTCAGATGGGGTGTAAAAGCCATGGATGAAAAAGGTCTATATTTTGAGCTTTATGCGATTAAAATAACTAACCGCGACGGAACACCGGCTTTAGGTGGTGACGTAGTAACGGATGCACGGGCTGACTTCTCACAACAAATGGGTCGTTCGGAACAATTGGTTAGCATGTCAATGAATGCAGAAGGCGCAAAAGCTTGGGCACGATTGACTAAAGAAAATATTGGAAAGAGTATCGCGATCATCTTGGATGGTTTGGTATACTCAGCACCTCGTGTTAATGACGAAATTACAGGTGGAAACTCTCAAATAACCGGCAACTTCACTCCAGAAGAAGCGAAAGACTTGGCTAACGTACTGAAATCCGGTAAGATGGCAGCATCTGTACATATCGTACAAGAAGACGTGGTAGGTCCTTCACTAGGAGAAGAGGCCATTAAGGCTGGAGCTATTTCATTTGTTTTGGCATTAATCGTATTAATGCTATACATGTGTACAGTTTATGGTTTCCTTCCCGGCATGATTGCCAATGGAGCCATGTTACTTAATATATTCTTTACATTAGGTGTTTTAGCCTCGTTCCAGGCTGTACTAACCTTACCCGGTATCGCCGGTATGGTATTGACCTTGGGTATGGCTATTGACGCTAACGTATTGATCTATGAACGCGCTAAAGAAGAATTAAAAGCAGGAAAGACACTGCCTAAGGCTATTTCTGATGGGTACAAAAATGCCTTCTCTGCTATTTTTGATGCCAACTTAACCTCTATCCTAACCGGAATTATCCTGTTCGCGTTTGGCACCGGTCCTATTAGAGGCTTTGCCACCACCATGGTAATTGGTTTGTTTGCTTCATTCTTGACAGCGGTATTCTTAACACGTATCGTGTATGAATGGCTGATTGCTAAAGGAAAACTTAATAACGTTACATTTACCACACCGGTATATAAGAACTTCTTAGATAATGCAAACTTCAACTTCCTTTCTAAAAGGAAAGTCGGATTCATCATTCCTCTTGTCATTATCATTATGGGAGCTGTATCCTTAAAGTTGGTAGGTCTGAATGCGGGTATTGACTTTACCGGAGGACGCAACTACATTGTCCGTTTTGACCAAAACATGAGCACTGAAGAGGTGCGTGCAGCACTAATGACTCCGCTTGACGACAAGGTAAATGTTATCACTATCGGTTCACAAAACCAAGTGCGTATCTCTACCAACTATATGATAACGGACAACTCACCCGAAGTAGATGAGCAAATTGAGAACTTAATATATGAAGGGCTTAAGCCTTTACTTCCTGATGGAACGTCTAAAGAAGCATTCAACAGCAAACATGTTCAGAGTTCGCAAAAGGTAGGAGCCAGTATGGCCGATGACATCAAGCACAGTGCGGTTATTGCCGTAATCATTGCTATGTTCTGTATGGCATTATACATCTTGATTCGGTTCCGCGACTGGGCATTCTCTGTGGGAGTATTTGTTTCAGTACTGGCCTGTACGCTCTGTATTATAGCCATGTATTCAATGCTCTGGAAACTTCTTCCATTCTCTATGGAGGTTGACCAAACATTTATTGCAGCTATTCTTACAATTATTGGATATTCTATTAATGACACGGTGGTTATTTTTGACCGTATTCGTGAGACCATCACAATGTATCCAAAACGCGACCGTTTCGCTGTTATGAATCACGCCCTTAACTCAACGTTAGGACGTACGTTCAATACTTCTTTCTCTACATTCTTAGTAGTGTTGATTATTTTCTCACTAGGAGGAAGTACGATACGGAGCTTTACTTTTGCTATCTTAATAGGTATTGTGATTGCAACCTATTCTACGCTATTCATAGCTACCCCTATTGCTTATGAAATTCAGAAAAGAAAGATTGCAAAAAAAGGCTTATTAGCTGAGAAGAGCGTCACAGCATAAAAAAACATCATCATGATAATAAAATCCCTTCCATAAAAATATGAGAAGGGATTTTTATTCATGAATGGTAAACCTCGAGAAACTGCAGTAATCAATTAAAATATACCTTTGTGTATAGATATAGAAACAGGCATTATGTTAACTAAGATAATCAAAGAAGAAGAGATACAGAAAGCAAAAAAACAGATTGACAAACACGATAAATTTGTGATTGTCACTCATGTTTCTCCGGATGGAGATGCGTTGGGCTCATCACTTGGGCTCTATCATTTCCTGGTAGAATATGGCAAAGAAGATGTCGTCGTAATAGTACCCAACACATTCCCCTCTTTCCTTCAATGGATGCCGGGTGCTAAAGACATTCTTATCTATTCAGAAAATAAAGAAGAGGCCGAAAAGCTGTTAAAGGAAGCTGAAGTGATTTTTTGTCTGGACTTTAATGAGCCCAAACGAGTGGATAAGATGGAAGAGTCGCTGCGCTCGGCAAAGGCTATAAAAATATTGATTGATCATCACCTAAAACCCGGAGGTTTCACAGATCTAACCATTTCCTACCCGGGAATGTCATCGACCAGCGAAATGATTTTTCGCTTTATATGCCGATTGGGACAGTATGAGTTGATAAATAAAGAAATGGCCGAGTGCATCTATACAGGAATGATGACTGATACCGGTTCATTCACCTACAACTCTAATCACCCCGAGCTATATGTAATCATTGGCGAACTGATAAAGAAAGGTATTGACAAAGATTATATATATAGAAAAGTATATCAGGTCTACTCTAAAGACCGATTCTCACTGATGGGCTATGTCTTGTATCATAAGATGAATGTTTTTACTGCATACAAATCATCACTGATAACACTTAAAGGGGAAGAATTAAACCAATTCAATTATACTCCCGGCGATACAGAAGGGTTCGTAAACATGCCACTAAGCATAAACGGAATTGTTTTTTCAGTATTTATGCGAGAAGAAGAAGGTTTTGTCAAAATATCACTCCGCTCAGTAGGTGACTTCCCTTGTAACCGTTTTGCAGAAATGTACTTTAACGGTGGAGGACACAAAAATGCTTCCGGAGGCGAATTCTATGGTAGCCTTGAAGAAGCTGTCATGGTTTTTGAGAAAGGCTTAAAGCTATTTAATCCTAATAATTATGAAGATTCCCCGAATCATGTTGGGATATAAACTTTAATACTTATTTTTGCTTTTCAAAATGTAAATAAATCAATCAATGAGAAAGACATTCCGTATAGTTAGTTTATTGCTTCTTGTTTGTTTTATAGGAGTATCATGTAATGATAAAACAAAGTCCTACTCTGATAAACTTAAAAACGAGAAGAAAATAATCAACAGCATCATAGACGAGAAAGATTTTAAACGAACTAAAAATCTGAAAGAAGCATTTAATAAAGACACATTCTACGAAATGGCGAATGGGGTTTTAATTAACATTGTTGATTCAGGCAATGGAACAAAGTTCAAAGATGGAGAAACCGTAAACTTCCGCGTAAAAGTCACGCTATATACGGAACCCGGAGTAGTTTTTTCAGAAGTTGACGGAACAAGAAACGGATACGACCCATTAGAATACAGATACAATTCTGCTGAAGTATTAAACTACCTTGAAACCAGTTCATATATTCAAAGTCCTTCCTTATTGGCAAGAAATGCCTTGAGCGACTTCTTCTGTGCAGGAGTTGTATCAACACTGAACTACCTGACAGATAAATCAAAGGTGCGACTGATTGTACCTTTCAGCATGAGTAGCGATGCTTTATACAAATCAGGTTATTTTACCGTATTATATGATGAAGTGAAAATTGAAGTTTACAGATAAATATTATGACACTAATTAAATCGATATCAGGCATTAGAGGGACTATAGGCGGCACTCCGGAAGAAGGACTAAACCCACTAGCTATTGTTAAGTTTGTATCAGCATACGCCACTCTTATGCGTAAAAACACAACATCTACAACTAATAAAATCGTGGTAGGTCGTGACGCGCGCATCTCCGGTCAAATGGTTAAGCAAGTGGTAGTAGGAACACTTATAGGCATGGGTTTTGACGTAGTTGACATTGATATGGCTACGACACCCACAACTGAACTAGCCGTTGTAAATGAGAAGGCCGTAGGTGGCATTATACTAACTGCAAGCCACAATCCAAAGCAATGGAACGCATTGAAGCTGCTCAACGAAAAAGGAGAATTCCTAAATGCTGAAGAAGGTGCTGAGATTTTAAAGATAGCCGATGCTGAAGATTTTATTTTTGCACCGGTAGAGAGCTTAGGCAAAATAATTACTGACAATCGATATAAAGAGCGCCACATCAGCTCAATACTTAACCTGGATTTGGTTGATGTTGAAGCTATCAAAGCGGCTAATTTCCGTGTAGCTATTGATTGCGTCAACTCTGTAGGCGGCATTGTTATTCCGGACTTACTATACGCTTTAGGCGTTAAAGAGATATTCAAACTCCATTGTAATCCACATGGCGACTTTGCCCATAACCCGGAACCCATTCCTGAAAACTTAACTGAGATTTCTGAACTGATGACTCAGGCTAAGGCAGACGTAGGTTTTGCTGTAGATCCGGACGTGGATCGTCTAGCTGTAGTATCTGAAAATGGAGAAATGTTTGGGGAAGAATATACGCTCGTTGCCGTTTGCGATTATGTATTGTCACATACTCCGGGAAATACGGTGAGCAACCTAAGTTCTAGCCGTGCTCTGCGTGATGTCACTATCAAACATGGTGGTGAGTATAATGCGGCAGCGGTTGGAGAAGTAAACGTTGTCACCAAGATGAAAGAGACCAATGCGGTAATTGGTGGCGAGGGTAATGGAGGAGTTATATATCCGGCAAGCCATTATGGACGAGATGCTTTAGTAGGTATAGCTTTGTTCCTGACTCATCTGGCTAAATCAAAGATGAAAACCAGCGAACTAAGAGCTACGTACCCACCCTACTTTATTTCAAAGAAAAAAGTAGAGCTGACTCCCTCTATTGATGTAGATGCCATCTTGCGCAAAATCAAAGAAGACTTTGCACACATGGATGTTACAGATATTGATGGAGTAAAAGTAGACTTCCCTGACAAATGGGTACACTTGCGGAAAAGTAACACGGAGCCTATTATTCGCATATATTCTGAAGCTCACACAATGGAAGAAGCTGAAAAATTAGGCAATGAGTTTATTCAGATTATACAAAACATGATTTAAAACATCCTATACACATAACAAAAAAGCCCCAGCTATATTTTAGTTGGGGCTTTTTTGTTATGCTTCAAGCTTTAATAACATTATTCTGTATCCTTAGACGAATCATCAGATGTGCTTGCCTGTCTTTCTCTATTTACTGATTCCTTGGGAGGGCTATTCTTTTCAATATACTCAATAACATCCTTCAAAGATTCAGTAAACTTCTCGAAATCTTCTCTGTAAATGAAAATCTTGTGCTTCTCAAATGTCACAGATGTACCATCTCTTGAGCGATTCTTTTTACTCTCAGTAATAGCAAGAAAACACTCATTTCTCAAGTTTCTTTTCACATCCAAGTAATAGATTCGTGTTCCGGCTTTAATGGTTTTGGAATACAAAATCTCTTTATCACCTCTGGATGGCTGCTTTGTTAAGTCAACTTTTTCCATATCCAATCATCTAACGTTATCTAACAAATAGAATCAGGAACATCACACTGTGATTCCTACTATTATTTCAAAAAACGACTTTAATAGAATATGCATCTATTTATTATAAAACAGTTGAGCAAGGAGAATTGTTTAATTAATCAAATACACCTCAGGCATCTACTTCTTATTATAGATATAGATAAATATAATTC
>CAZSWS010000097.1:0-8616 GCA_964610765.1 uncultured Parabacteroides sp. | reverse complement strand
ACAAGAAAAAGCATGATTACATATATCATAATAGGAGTTACGACGTTGGTGTCGTTTGCGGGATTTAAGAACTACGAATGGATACAAAAACTATCTTTCAATGCATACCGAATAGTAAAACATCAAGAGTGGTACCGCTTTGTGACCCATGGTTTTGTTCATGGTGACACAATGCACCTGCTCGTCAATATGTTTACGTTTTGGTCGTTCGGGAAATATATGGAAGCTCGGTTTCATCAAATGGGATTTGGCAGCGGTTCCTTTCTAGTCCTCTATTTCGGAGGGATGATTATCGCATCTATGTATGACTTTATTAAGCAAAAGGACAATCCGAACTACAACTCGATTGGTGCTTCCGGTGCTGTCTCTGCTGTGCTTTTCTCTTATATTCTATTTAACCCATTGGGGAAAATCTATCTTTTTGCCGCCATTCCTATTCCGGGTATCGTCTTTGGAGTAGTTTATCTCCTGTATTGCCAGTATATGGCTAAAAATTCTAAAGACAACATCAACCATAATGCACACTTTTATGGTGCAGTCTTTGGTTTTGTATTCCCGGCACTTTTAAATCCAAAGCTAATCAGCCATTTTATTGGGACCTTCACCGGTTTATAAAGCTTATCAATTGATTCTACTGATAGAAACACATAAAGAAGTGCTCTTCAATCAACACAAAAACCTCCGCAAAAAGATAAATCAAAAAGAATCTCACTATCAACCACTAACCATAGCTCCGACCAACTCCAGACATCAATGGATTGAATCTGAATGATAATAAAATGTTTCAGGAGCGGTTGGACTTTCTATGCGGTAACGCGACGAGGCTGTTACTGTAAATGAAAAAATCATTTCCTTTTGTGGCGGCGTAATATACATTTCGCAGCTTCTCAAACCGGTAGCTAGTATAGCTGTCGACGATGTTGTTTGTATCGAATCGGCATACGAATAATAAACAGTATAAGTCAATGCATCGGAGGTATCATCTTGGGGGGCATCCCAGCTTAGTTTCAGTTCATCGCCAACTCTTTCCACGTACACTTGCCCGGGAACTGACGGCACTGAATCATTCAGCCACGCCATGGGAGGCAACTGTGCCGGATATTTGAAGTAGTTATCACAAAGTTCATCATAGACTCCTTTCAGGTTGTCAACAATGTTTTTAGCTCGAAAAAAGGCAACCCCTCCCCCTCCGTAGTAACGGGCATAGTCTATTTGATCTGTCAAGTCATTCAACATCCAATCACCTTCTTCCGTTAAAAGCCGATAAGCACCTAGCCCGGCCACAAACAACCGTCCATTCGCATTTTCAGTCCAATTATCTACAAAAGGAAAATAATTATCATGTGTATAATACATCATCGGAACCAACATATCTTGTTTGCACTCTTTCATCCATGAGGCTGCATCTTGGTAAACACTTTCATAAGCCGTCCATCCGGCGTTGGGTACACGAGGTATGCGTGAATACTTTCCCAAAGGCGAACTACTTACTTGTACCCATGGTTTTGCTGATTTTACCCAATCATAAATTCGAGTCATCATCCGATTGATGTTTTCCCGTCTCCATACAGAATGATTTTGCTTTTTCCCATATTGAGCATACGAAGTTTTATCATTAAAACGAGTTGCATTTTCAGGATACCGAACATAATCAAAGTGAACGCCATCCACATCATAATTCTCAACCACTTCCTGAACCAGGGATAGTATATAGTCTGAAGTTCCGGGCATACCGGGGTCCATGTACCATTCCCCCTGATGCTTTATACATAGTTTAGGATAGCGTTTTACGACTGAACGCTTACCCTGTTCTTTGATTATTTTATCATTCCCTACCGGATAAGTCACCAACCATGCATGACACTCCATTCCTCGCTTATGACATTCTTCTATTACATAAGCTAACGGATCATAGCCGGGAGATTTATCATACGTTCCTGTAAAAACATTGGACATGGGCTCAATAACCGAACGATAAATCACATCGCCTCGCAAACGGGTCTGAATAAAAACGGTATTAAAATTGGCTTCAGCCAATTTATCCAACATCCGTATAAGCTCTTGTTTTTGATGCTCAACGGTGCGAACACCCGAGACAGGTTTTGCCGGCCAGTCTAAACCATAAATCGTACTTAGCCATACGGCACGCACTTCTTGTTTCGGAGGATCAACTGACAATGCATAAATACACGTAGATAAAACACATAACCCCAACAATAGCAACGCCCTATTCCAATACTCTCTAGTCATCTATCTTATCAATTTATAATCATCAATACGCATCACTGATGGTTTCTATTTTCAACTGTTCATCAAAAGTCTTCTTATCTATTGACGTTAATACATGTATCACTTTCGACTCTCCCGGCAACAAATCAAAGTAATTGTCTGAAAAGAAGTTCTCTAATCCCTCAATACTTAAGAACACTCCCCGGGCAAAAGTGTCACTTTCTAAAGTCACTTGATATCCGTTTTCTACTTGAATTGAAGCAGCCTTTACAACAGCTTTCGGAAAGTCAACTTCTTTATATCTCGTAAAAAAGTAATTATTACTATAAGTCTTGTCTCCTTTGCTTTTTTCAATAAAACGGGCATGCACAAATACCTCATTCAATCCTCTCCCACCCAGCGCAGTAGATACATCCACTGCAAATTGTTTCTTACTGGCATTAGCAGGAATCGTAACTTGCTTATGACTGGAATAAACCACTTGCCCTGTTAAATCCATCACACGAATATCGAGTCTACCTTTCACGGCTTTTAATCGGTCAGAAACAACATACACATTCAACTGTTCTTCTTCTCGTATCGGAGAAACTAAAATATCTTCAAATGCTTTTCGAGCAAAATAATGCTGTGCCTTCCATCTGCCGTAATAATCACGGCTTGACCATGAAGCTACCGGCCAACAGTCATTATGTTGCCAATACAATGTTCCCATGCAATAGGGCATATCCCGACGATGTGCTTCAATAGCCGTCTTAATAGCATCCCCTTGTAAAAGCTGTCCCATATAGAGAAAATTCTGAAAATCTTTTGGCTGTCTGTATTCTTTGAGCAAATACCACTCAATCAAACCATTCGCATGACTTCCTCCACGTTGATGAGCCATCATCACCTCTGAATAAATGTCGTGGTCTCGCTTCTCCGGTGCATATTTTAATACGGATTGATATTCAGGGAACGACTGGAATCCATATTCAGAAAAGAACCGTGCCTTAATCACATTATAATTGCTTATCGAATCTCTTCCGTGCCATACCCCCCAGTAATGCGCATCTCCATTGGGATTCCAATTAGGTAGTCCGCTCTCTATTTTTTTATACGGATCACCATTAAAAGGCGAAGAAGGCCAATAGAAGCGCGTTGGATCATACGCCTCAACAACTTCGGGCAATACCACAAAATACTGGTCATAAAGCTGCCTCCATACAGTTTCACCAATTTCTTTCCCCATCCTTTCGTAACGTTGCTTCCAACCCCAGTTATACCAAGCCGTTTGATTTTCATTGTTTCCACACCAAATCACAATAGACGGATGGTTTCGCAGGCGTTTCACATTATCAATTGCTTCTTGACGGATATTTTCCAGCAACTCACCCTCAGCAGGATATAGGCTACACCCAAACATAAAGTCTTGCCACACCATGATTCCGTATTCGTCACATAAATCATAGAATATTTTATTTTCATAAAATCCTCCACCCCAAATACGCAGCATATTCATATTGGCATGAACGGCATCCAAAATTGTTTTTTCATACTTTTCAGGAGTCACACGCGGAATAAAGTTGTCTTGAGGTATATAATTTGCTCCTTTGGCAAACACATTCACACCATTCAACCGAAAATAAAAAGATGTTCCGGCTTCATCCTTGTCACGAATCACCTGCACATCACGAATGCCTAAACGATCGGTTCGACCATCTGTATCACCATGCATACCCACCGTTGCTTTGAAAGTATACAAATGCGGATCACCTAAGCCGTTACACCACCAAAGACGAGGCTTATCTATAGTCAGCTTTGTCGCTATACGGTTTAAACCTTTCTTTACTTGAGCCTTTTTTGTCCATACTTGCGTAAGCCCTTCCACCTGCAAAGTCAGCTCCGCTTCTCCTTCTCGGTCAGCCATCACCTCAGCAATAGCTTGTATATCTGCTTTCTTTTCACTTACATTCGATTGGATGTATTGTATATTATCCAGCCGGACATTGTTCCATCCTTGTAAATAGATGGGACGCCAAATACCGCATGTCACCAAACGTGGTCCCCAATCCCAGCCAAAATGGTAGCCCGCTTTGCGAATAAACACACTTATTTTCTTATCAAAAACGCCTCCGTTTTCTGACTGATCATTACCGGCATCATAGGTAAACGGTAGTGCATCAAATTTGGGAATATCAATTGGGAAAGGAGAATAAAAACGAACGCGTAATTCATTCGCATCGTCTTTTAATAAGGTCTTTACATCCACCCGCCATTCACGAAACATATTGTTGGCTTTCAGTATCAGACTATCATTTAAAAACACATCGGCATACGTATCCAATCCTGTAAAATACAGCTCAATATTATCTTTCTTCCGAACTGCCTCAGACACATAAAGTGTTGTCTTATAATCCCAGTTTTCTTTATCAATCCACTGTACGCCTCGTTCATTCAGACGAAAGAAAGGATCTTCAATGATTTCATTGTCGATCAAATCGGTATGAATCACGCCCGGAACTGTAGCCGGATACCAATTCGTACCCCGAACTTGCTTGAAGCTCCATCCTTCGCTCACCTCTTGTTGTCCGAGTTGTTGTCCTTGCACTTTTGTTCCTATAAGTGTAAGAAGCACAACACATAGTAAAAAGACTATTCTACATCTCATGATATATTATGTTTACCTCATTAATCGTCCATGACAGTCATTCTGTTTATTTCCTCAAGAATATGATAAGCTGTCTCTACTGAAGCCACATCCTTAACAATCATACTACGCTTTTCATCCCTTTGACGTAAATCACATTGCTTTGGATATTTTTGAATATACGCTATCAGCTTACCAAAAGCACGGCTTTGAAAGTAAAGGCTTTCAGTATTACTAATCAAATGCATCCACATCTTACCTTGCTTAAGCGTTATTTTTTCTATACCTAGTTTTTTACCCAACCAACGTAAGCGAACTACATAAATCAACTCTTGTCCTTCCGCAGGTATTTTTCCAAAACGGTCAGTCAACTCAGCTATGAATACAGCCAGTTGCTGTTCATTCTCAATGGAATCTAACTCACGATACACGCTCACTCTTTCAGAGTCATTCGGAATATAGGTAGGTGGAAACATGAGTTCCAAATCACTTTCAATAAACGTTTCACGCACATAATCGACCGCCTCTTCTTTTGCTTCAGAACCTGCATATAGCTCTGCAAACTCTTCCACCTTCAACTCATCTACTGCTTCAACCAGGATTTTCTGATAAGCCTCATAGCCCACATCAGCTATAAAACCACTTTGCTCAGCTCCTAATATATTTCCGGCTCCACGAATGTCCAAGTCTTGCATAGCAATATGGATACCGCTTCCCAATTCAGAAAAACTTTCTATCGCCTGCAAGCGTCGCCTTGATTCGACCGATAAGGTTGATAAGGGTGGAGATAACAGGTAGCAAAAAGCTTTTCGATTGCTCCGCCCCACTCGACCACGCAGCTGATGCAGTTCTGCCAGTCCAAAATGATGTGCATTATTTACAATAATGGTGTTTGCATTGGGCACATCCAGACCATTCTCAATGATACTGGTTGCAATCAGCACATCATAGTCATAGTTCACAAAGTCCAGTATCGTCTGTTCCAACTTAGCCGGATCCATTTGTCCATGTCCCACCGCAATACGTGCATCAGGTATTTCACGCTTGATAAGTGCTTCAATTTCATAGATATTTTGAATACGATTGTTGATAAAAAACACCTGACCACTACGACTCATCTCAAAGTTAATGGCTTCACGAATTATATCTGCATTAAACCGCTCTACTTCTGTCTGCACCGGGTATCGATTAGGCGGAGGAGTGGCAATATTACTCAAATCACGCGCTCCCATCAAAGAGAATTGTAAGGTACGTGGGATGGGAGTTGCTGTCATAGTCAACGTGTCTACATTGACTTTCATTTGGCGTAACTTTTCTTTTACGGAAACGCCAAACTTCTGCTCCTCATCAATAATCAACAATCCTAAGTCTTTAAAAATAATGTCTTTGCTTACGATACGGTGTGTCCCTATTAATATATCCAATTGACCGGACTCTAAACGCTCTTTAATACTTTTCGCATCTTTCGTTGAACGTGCCCTGCTGATATAATCGATGTTGCAAGGAAAATCCTTCAGCCGTTCGCTAAACGTTTGGAAATGCTGAAAAGCCAATATCGTAGTCGGTACCAGTACCGCCACTTGCTTATTGTCAGAAACAGCCTTGAATGCCGCACGAATAGCTATCTCCGTCTTACCAAATCCTACATCACCACAAATCAGTCGATCCATCGGATGCTCCTTCTCCATATCTGCTTTTACAGCAGTGGTTGCTTTCTCCTGATCGGGCGTATCTTCATAAATAAAACTAGCTTCCAACTCTTCTTGCATAAAGTTGTCTGTGCTAAATGCAAAGCCCTTCTCCTTTTTGCGCTGCGAATATAAAACGATAAGTTCACGAGCTATATCCTTGACTTTTTTCTTTGTCCGGTTTTTGATTTTCTCCCAAGCACCCGTACCTAACTTATTCAATGCCGGAGCATCATTATCTTTTCCTTTATACTTGGACAGTTTGTGCAATGCATGGATACTGACAATCAGAATATCTCCATTCTTATAAAGCAACTTGACCGCCTCTTGTATGTTTCCATTGACTTCCGTGCGTATCAATCCGTCAAACTGCCCTACTCCATGGTCAATATGTACAATAAAATCACCTTTCGTAAACTGCTTGAGCTCTTTGATAGATAATGACAACTTGCCACTCCGCGCCTTATCACTTCGCAGACTAAACTTATGAAAACGGTTGAATATCTGATGGTCAGTAAAAAAACAAACCTTTAGTTTTTCATCCGAAAAGCCCTCGTGCAAAGTCTTACTGACCGCCGTAAACGCTATTTGCTCTCCTCTATCCTTAAATATCGCTGCAATACGAGACGCTTGCTTCTCCACAGCACTCATTATATATATGCGATATCCCCGCTCTATAAAATCAGTAAAAGAGGCACTAATCAAATCAAAGTTTTTATGATACAGCGGTTGGGGACTAGTCTGAAATTCAATAAGCGTGCCACTTGCTTCTTTAGGCTTAGAACTAAAATGTATCTTTTGAAATCTCTCTGCTTCCTTCCTAAGAACATCTGCCGGAAGCAATTTAGAGCGCATTTGTTCTTGACTGCCAAACGACTCTTCATCTCCAACAATGGGTGTGTCCTCCCATAAACTATGGATTCGCTCGTAACACCAACTCAAATCTTCATATGCAAAAATCGAGCTATCTGAAAGTTCTTCCAAGACCGAGCGTGATGAGAAGGAAGAGGATGTAAGGCGAGGAACAATAAAGACTTTATCTAACTGTTCAACCGAAAGCTGCGTTTCTACATCAAAAGTACGAATAGACTCCACTTCATTTCCGAAAAAATCCAACCGGTAGGGGTACTCACACGAATAAGAGAAGATGTCAATTATACTACCTCTTACAGCATACTGCCCAGGCTCATATACATAGTCTGTACGTTCAAAACCATACGTATCCAACACATCTGAGACAAAGAGACTATCCAGCTGCTCCGACTTATTGATACGTAATGTTTGTTCTTTCAGCACCTCTTTGGCTATAACTTTTTCCGCCAATGCATCCGGATAGGTAACCATTATAAACCTAGATTCGGGGTCTTGCAGTTTGCCTAACACCTCTGTCCGCAATATTTCACTACCGGCATCTATATGCCCATACTTTATATGCCGATGATAAGCCGATGGGAAAAAACAAACATCTGCCGCTTCCATCAGTTGAGTCAAATCGTTATAGAAATAACCCGCCGACTCCATATCATTCAACACACAAACCACAGGCGTATGCAAGCGCTCATAAACAGCAGCTATCAACACCGCCTTTGCCGAACCCACCAGTCCGGCTGTATATAGATTGGCAGCCTCTTTATCTTTTAAAAGAGACTGCACTACCGACACAGATGGATGCGTAGCATAAATCTGTAATAGTTCTTGTATTTTCAATTCTCCATGCAATTAAAAAGCATGCAAAGATACGACAAAACAGCCAAGCCAACGAAGTGTATCTCCTCTGTTTACGAAAAATCATCACTAACCATCTAATCTTTTTTAGTCCTGTGATAAACACTCCTCACAACTACGAGGACATGCGTTATCTATACCCATTTTTTCACAACTCCCTAGCCTTTTGTACAAAAGAGTACACCCAACTAACCTTTCAACACTCGTAAGACGAGCTTTCAACCCGTGTCAAAAGCTCTTCTTACATTCGTCAAAAGAGCTTCTCACAGCCGTCAAAAGACTAACTCTATCTACCCATTACACTAAAACACTTTACACGGGCTACTAAATCGCCTTACATACTTCCAC
>CAZSWS010000096.1:0-8773 GCA_964610765.1 uncultured Parabacteroides sp. | reverse complement strand
GCGTATACCCAAACAACACACCTACCATGGAGAAACAACAGTTATTGAAAAAAAATAGAGCCAGCGAACTATTATCGCTGGCTCTATTTAATTACCCATAATACCCTAGATAAGGATACTAGATATGGGTAGACTCTTTTATTTCTTCCCGAAACTTTGAGATATTATTACGTCTTTTTCTTTAGTAGCTGTTTCCTCTATTACTTTCTCAACCTTGCCATCTCTATAGACAGTTACTTTAACTTTCAACTCTTTGGCATCATCTTTAGGAACTCCCATCCCAACCGTAAGTGTTAGAATATTTAATTTGTCTGAAAAGGTGAAAGAGTTTGATGTTGAAAATGCATAATTACTATCACTCATTGAAAAGGAACTTACCTCCTTACCGGTTTTAACATCTATCGGGTTAACCGGCATGCCTTTGGTGTTAGAGCCTAACAGTGAAACTTGTTTAAAATAGTTGTTTATATCTCCTATAAACTCAACATCTACCCGGTAGGTGGATGGATCCCAATAATCACCAAAATCATCTTTTTTATCACCACAGGAAGAAAGAGCAAACCCACCTTTCTTATCACTATTTCGACTACTTCTTACTGGAAATCATCAAAGTTTTTTTCATGTTTTATAACCCATTTTTAAACACATCCAAAAGTCAAAGTGCCCTTTGAGGCAGTCAACCAGCAGTTTTTCAGCTTCTCTATCATCTGTTTACGACTCTTCACTGTATTAGATTATTCATTTCTAACATCCGCTTAACTTTTATTCGACAAATAAATCAGTTCTAAGAGAGATTTACTAATACATTTGTAACAAGGTGATATACCAACTATGCCAATATATTGCCCAGAGAGAGACTATATTTTAAAAAAGTAGTGATTCTAGAAAATCCCACGGATATAGTCTCTCTTTACTACTTTCCCCTACTCTTACACTTGTAGGTCTATAAGAAAAACCCTACTTTTACAACTCATTCTAAATACTACATAATGAAAAATCTTTTACCTGTTGTACTCCTATCTATTATCGTTTTATTCAGCAACTGCAATGATGATGATCAACTTCCCAATGACTTTGCATTAAAAAGCAATAGCAGCATCTTACTTCAAGGCTATGTTGATAACATAGAAATTATTAGTGGCAGTGGCGACTATACTTTCACAATGGACAATCCTGATATTGTAAAGTCAGAACATCGTTCTCTTGACAAAGGATATGGGTATATCGTGATTTCACCCATCAATATTGGAGACTGTATCGTAACTGTTACAGATAACAAGCTAAAAAAAAGCAAAGAAATAGCCGTTAGCAGTGTTTACAGTGGCTTCGCACTTGGAATTGACAAGGTCAATGGATATGTTGTACACATTGATAATGAAGAGGATAAAAAGAAAATTACAGACGATTTAGAGAAAAAACAAACCGATGATTATCTGGGGAATATCATGGTTGTAGTTATGAATAAGGCCTGCGATTTTTACCTGTTTGAAAACATAGATTCTTTGAAGAAGGGTGACTATATAACTTCCGGCTACTATTCTCTCGATGTAGAAAACTATAACATCAGCACTGAAACTCCACTTAAAGATTATAACAACTTACCTTCCATTATACAACTGAACTTGCCAATAAATGGACATACTATGCTGTTGGAGGGATGGGAAACTCTTTGTTGAAATTCTTAAAAAGAAACCCTCACTCAGAAACAAAAAGTAAAATAACATTTGACTACGGCTTATTTGCGCAAGATATAACCGAACAATATAAAACGGAATTCCCTCTTTTAAAAGAGATAGGCATGGTATATAAAATAAAAGACACCCCCGCTGTATACGAACAGCTCCCACTAAAACTAATTCAATAAAAATTTAAGCACTCGTATAAGTTTTGTAATTGCTATACTTACATACTACTAGTTATTATTCGAAGTAATTCAATAAGGTTCAAAAAACACCATGAAACATGAAGCTAGAAGTCATTTTCAAGTTTATTGTATGTTTATTTTTAAGTGAAAGCATTTTTGCTCATGGTCAACTTCTAAAAACACTTGACTCACAACCTAGAATTATACCGGTAACACATACCAGTCCGCTTGTTTTACCTGGAATTTATGACTTATCTCTCAATAGAAAAAATACAAATATGAAACGACGCATGACATTTTGTTAAATCACTCAAACCCATGAGAATAAAAAATCTGTGATGTTACGATTGCGTTATAAATAAGTAAAGGTGTACGTGATTGCTCACGCAATTCCATACTACCTTAGTGTTAAACAAATTATTATTCTAGTATGAAATCTAATTCCATCTACTTACTTACATTAATCACCCTATGGTTTGCATTTTCCACTGACGGATTTTCACAACAGACAAAGCCCAATTTACCTTGGATAGATATATCTGCTGATAAAGACAAACAAACCATAATAGCACAGGGAACTGAAAATCTATACAACGGACATCCTACCACTGTGATGCTTAAAGACCATAAAACCATTTTCTGTACCTGGTCATATAATCACGGAGGAAAGAATGGTTTTTTAGCTGTCAGCAAAGATGCCGGCGAAACTTGGGAGCAGCTATCTGTTCCGAACGATTGGGAAACCACAAGCAATTGTCCTAGCATCTATTATCTAACAGATAAAAAGGGAAAAGAACGGTTAATGATTTTCTCTGCACACCCCAAAATGACTCAAACTTACAGCGAAGATTTAGCCCAAACATGGAGCCCTGTAAAAAGCCTCAACAAGCCATGTGTAATGGCTTTTTCAAGCATTGTACAACTAGAGAATGGTGATTATTTGGGTTTATATCATCGCGGGCATAATGATCAGGATAGAGCTCCGCTTACTCTATGGCAGTCTATATCAACAGATGGAGGACTTACTTGGAATGAGTCGGTCAAAGTGGGCGAAAAACAAGGATACTCCCCTTGTGAGCCTTTTGTGTTCAAATCTCCTAACGGACAAGAACTTGCCTGTATTATACGGGAAAACAATCGAATAGATCGCTCCTTAATGATGTTTTCAAAAGATGAGGGGAAAACGTGGTCTTCATTAACATACACACCTTGGGGATTATCCGGCGATAGACATATATTGCGCTACACGCCTGATGGAAGGATGGTTGCTGTCTTTAGAGATATGGCCCCAAACAGTCCCACCAAAGGGCATTTTGTTGCTTGGGTAGGTACGTACAATGATTTAAAGAACAACTTATCAGGTCAATATAAAATAAAGCTGCTTCATAATTATGCAGGCACAGATTGCGGCTATCCCGGCTTAGAAATCTTAGAAGATGGCACATTGATTGCAACTACATACATAAAGATTGCTCCCGGTAAAAACAAGCATTCTATTGTCAGTGTCAAATTTAACTTAGAAGAGACAGACAGACTTGTTTCAACCAGATAGCATTCCTTGATGCGAAAGCCAAATAAAGCTTTGAGAAATTAAGACAAGGTATGAAGAAAGAGAACTTAATTAGTAGCCTTTTTATAATTGCTTTTCGGGTATATTGCCATACCTAATATAAAGTATTAAGAGTGTTCAGCTTGCCTTAATGTTCAGTATAGGCTTTACAGTATCTATAATCGTTGCTGTATCCTTGATGGCGTTAATTATTAAATCTTTGTCTTTATAGGCCATCGGAGCTTCGTCTAATGTTCTTTTGTTGACCGAAGTGGAATAAATACCCTGCATTTCTCTTTCAAAATCAGCCATATCCAGTGCTTTAAAAGCTTGATTTCTCCCAAGGATTCTTCCCGCACCATGTGGAGCCGAATGATTCCAATCAGCATTGCTCTTTCCTTCACAAATCAATACACCATCACGCATATTGAAAGGAATTATCATTCGCTCTCCTTTGTATGCTCGAATAGCACCTTTACGGATAACCCAGTCTTGAGGATCAATAAAATTATGCATGGAGTGAATTTTGTCAACCGCTTCTACATCACGTAGTCCTACAAAAATTGAATGAGCCATCGCTCGATGGTTAAACTCCGCATAAGTCTGAGCAATGACCATATCTACTAAGTAGCTATACATATCGTCTCCCTCAAGTAAATACTCTTTTTTACCCACTTTATATGCATCGTTCAGCTCGGCTATCCTGTGTGGAATATCTGTTACCGGAGTCGTATTTTCTGTGATATCCGCTAAACGCTCATGGTATACTTTTGGCAATCTCTTAGGACCAGACATCTTCCTCACATGATAGTTGCAGACCTTTAGACCAAAGTTGCGCGAACCGGAATGAAGCGTCAAGTTATGCGAACCATCTTTAGCTGATTCACCCAGCTCAATAAAGTGATTTCCACTACCCAGCGAGCCGATTGAATTGTAGAACACTCTTTCAGCAATATCTATTTTAGCACATAGTTCGGTAATATATTCCTGATTAATTGTGAGCAGCTTCCTATCGTCAGAAAATCGCATATTCCACGCATGAATAAATCGATTTACGTTGTTATTGACTGTTTCTAAAAAATGTTCTACCCACCAGTAATTGAAAAATTTCCCTTTCCGAATATCATGCCCCATGGGAATCGCTTTCCGGATGACCTTATCTACATGAGGAAGCTCTGACGAACTGAAACGCTTGTTTAGCTTATAGCTAGTAACCGAACATCCAATATCTACCCCAATATAATTAGGATTAACCATGTTGGTCATAGGCATCGTAAAACCAATGACAATGCCTTTACCAATATGCGTATCCGGCATGATACGAACGGGCACTCCTTCAGATATTGGATGATTCAATATGTCTTGAATCAAATCAATGGCTCCTTGTTCAATTTCGTCAATGAAAATTTTACAGTTTTGATTATAGTTTCCTACTAATTCTATCATATTTTATTTATTTTTTCGTTACTACCATTTGGCTTACGTCACCAACCATAAACGTATGTTTACCTTTCTCAGCAACTTTCGACAATGTTTCAAGCATATGAAAGAATCGAATATTTTCATCATCTTTCATTAATTCAGAGGCATTTTTTAATGTGCGAGCTGTCGCAACTGCTGTACGGGCATTTTCCAAATCAACCTTCGCTCGAATCTTAGCTTCTAGGTGTTTGGCAAACAATTCTTGGATTGATTTAGGAAAAATCAAGTCTTTAAGTTCCATATCCTCAACCTCTACACCATATTTATCCATTTGATTGTTGAACTTTTCTTTTTGCAAACTAACCAGCTCTGTACGCTTTTCATTCAGTTCTTCGCTTTCATAGTTAGCAATAATATTCCTAACATGCAATTGTGCAAGTGTCCAGATATGCTGCTCAGCCTGATTTATAATATAGCTTGTATCAGCGTCAACCGTGAAATTATCCAAAAACTTCTTCCCGTCAACTATCTTATAAAGCAAATAGAATGAAAATCGAAAGCCTATATTATCTTTAGTCAACACCTCCTGATTGGTAATATTCAGTAGCTTACTCGTTGTAGGAAGTACAACAAGATCCAGTTCTTTATTCCAATCCCAGAATTTATAGACTCCGGCTGTAAGCTTTCGGTCATACTTATTATTCTTAAACAAATACCCTTCTGTATTTGCTTTTACTTGAAATGTCTTTTTAAAAATTCCCATAATTATTTTATTTATAGTTCTTAATTAGTTGATTTTAAAGAAAAACATCGAGCAGAAGGGAAACCCAATTAAGTAAACGAATATCGATTTACGGTATCCTTCGGTTTGCAAACTGCTGCCCGACTTGAACCAATGGTTCTGTTTTTCTTCTCTTTTTATAGCCAATGTTAAGTATTGGTGTCAATTCTTTGACATGCTTATCCAATAGCCACGAGGACTCGAACCTCTAGGACTTGCTCCTGCAATACCTTGTTTTAGCAAGTCCCTTTTTAAAACAAGAGCAGTTATTTTATTTTTAATTCTGATGCAAAATAAAACATCGTGTGTGCAACCTTTCTGCGTAGATAAATTTATTTTAATTATATTTGAAAAGAAGTTCATTATCAAATCTATAAACTAATCTTTTATGCCTGTAAATCGTAATGCCCTTATTCGATATAAAACAATTGATACTTGTCTGCGAAATAAGTATCGTCGTTGGACACTTCAAGATTTGATAGATGCTTGCTCAGATGCTCTTTATGAATATGAAGGAATTGATAAAGGCATCAGCCGACGTACTGTTCAGATGGATATTCAGATGATGCGCAGTGAAAAATTGGGATATAATGCGCCGATTGTAGTTTATGATACGAAATATTATAAATACGAAGATGAAGACTATAGTATCACCAACACTCCACTAACAGAACAAGACTTGCAAACAATGTCGGAAGCGGTTGAAATACTTCGACAGTTTAAGGGTTTCTCTTATTTTTCGGAGATGCAAGATATAGTCAGTCGACTGGAAGACCATGTAACTTCAGCCAAACAAAAAAGTATACCTGTGATTGATTTCGAGAAGAATGAGAGTTTAAAAGGACTTAACTACATAGACATCATCTATCAGACTATTGTAAAAAAGCAGGTATTAAATCTCAAATACCGCTCGTTTAAAGCGCGTTCGGCAAATACTTTTTTATTTTATCCATATCTATTGAAAGAGTATCGTAATCGCTGGTTTGTTTTTGGTAGACGAAAAGGCAATATAGTAAATCTGGCGCTTGACCGCATACACCATATTGAAATAGCTGAAAAAGAAAAATTTATAGAGAATGACCTTTTTGATTCACAAACCTTTTTCGATGATTTAGTAGGTGTTACAAAAAACATTGGGATGAAAGCTGAAAAAATTCGTTTTCTGGTTGATAAAATAAATGCACCTTATGTAGAGACTAAGCCTTTTCATAAAAGCCAACAATTGATAGAAGAAAGAAAAGACGGTTCTAAAATATTTGAAATAGAAGTTGTTATCAATCAAGAATTGCAACGCGAGTTTTTTGGTTTTGCAGATACTATTCAGATTCTTTCACCAGAATCCCTTGTTGATTTCATGGCTAGGAAGCTTCAAGCGGCCTCCCAAAACTATACAAAGCCAAAAGAAAATATTAAAGAATAAAATCTATCAACAGAATAAATCAGATAACCAAAACAACTTATCTATTAGCACTTCCTTTTCAAATAATGTCCAAAAAACAACCCCTTCACTAGTTAGATAAGTAAAACACAAAGCAAATCAAAGAAAATAAAGGACTGATACAGTTCATCTTTACAGCACATATAAGCTATTTTTCGAAGGTACTCCTACTTACAATTATCGTATCTATATTTTCTTCCGCCCATAGAACCAATCTTTCCAAGTGTGGAAACAAGCTCTCTCCCAGTTTTGTCAACTCATATTCTACCCTTGGAGGTACTTCTGCATAAACCTCACGACTTATTATACCATCAACTTCCATTGAGCGAAGTGTCACAGTCAACATTCGCTGCGATATATCTCCTATTGTCCGTTGAATGTCGCTAAATCTCAGCTTGCCATTCACCTTTAATGTTGTTAAAACCAAAACAGACCATTTATCACCTAACCGGGAAAGGACATCTCGCACAGGACACTTTCCATTGGCTTCAAATTTTATCAATTTTTTTTCATTCATAACACGCTCTATCATAACAATTGTTACCTAAATGTAAGCTACTTACAACGCTGTACCCTCTTGTTTCACGATGAGTTTTATCTTACATTTGATTCTTAACAGTAACAAAGTTACGAATAAGAACTAATATTAATAATTAAGAAGTTATAAAATGAACAGTCCAATTAATCAAGTTGCAGAAAGCAACAATTTCACAGCAGTAAACGTGGGTAAACTTTCTCTTGTATTGGAAAATGCCAACGGAAAGATATTCTTAAAAGAATCAACTAAAGCAACTGGGACAGAGATATCAGTAAGTGTCATCACCCCTAAAACGGATCTTCCTATTTTTCACTCTCACAAACAGAATGAAGAAACATATATTATTCTAAGTGGAAGCGGTAAATTTCAGGTCGATAATCAATATTTTGACATTTCTGAAGGAAGTGTTATCCGTGTAGCACCTGCCGGACTTAGAGGCATGACCAACACGTCTGACGAACAGATGATTTATCTTGTAATCCAATCAAAAGAAAACTCTCTTGAACAATACACGATGGAGGATGGAGTAATACAAGAAGCCACTGCTCTCTGGTAAAAAACGCCTTCTTTTTGAAGTTCCAATAAAAAAGGAAGCACCCATGTTGTTATATTACAACGGGGTACTTCCTATAAAACAAACTATATCCTCTTAGCAAGATTCATCTACAGTATCTATTTCTCGTTTTCTTTGGTCTATTAACAGTCAGGCTATTTTCAGATTTTTTCTTCATCTTTTCCGCAACTTCTCTAAGAATTAATCCGTTTTCAACTCAAGTTTATTTTACATAAATTCCACTAGGAGATCCGAACTTTCCCTTAGAATTTATATATATATCAAGGATTATTTAGTATTATAAAAGGCTATTACAAAGGCATATAAACAAAAAAAGGCGGCTATAAGCCACCTTTCTGTGTTTTGAGTTGCGGAGAGAGAGGGGAAATTAACATTCTTCAAACCGCTTTATAGATAAGATTTTACAGACCTGTAAATTATAGTGTCACCTTAAACTCGTGCTCCATTTTGCAACGAAATTCAGAGTCATTCCATTACTTACAAAAGTAACTTTTCCTATTAAGAATTCAAAATTTATTTCTACTATAAATTTATAGGAAGATTATAATATTTTAAATCACTGCCGTCCGATAAAAACCAGCTTTCATCACCAATAATAGCTAACTAG
>CAZSWS010000095.1:0-8864 GCA_964610765.1 uncultured Parabacteroides sp. | reverse complement strand
AGGACCGTTCGAAAGGAATGTTACACACTACTAAATACTATAAATGGAATATTTCTTAGAATAAAATCTGCAAACGAGTTTGAAATGCGTTAAGTGATTGATTATCTACTCCTGCTCTGTTTCCAACATGTGTGTATGAATATCTAAACCTCCATATCATATATTTATTGATATAATAGTTTAAACCTACTACAACATCGTTCAAACGCCCTCCACGGATATCAGCCTTAGCATCAGACATATCCGTATAGTTATAACCGGCTACACACTCTAACGAACCGGGACCGGGTGTTGCTATACCAGAATCTGCATTTGAGTAAGAATAATGACCTCCTAAAATCAATCCCCGAACGATTGCATAAGCACCACTCGCTTTATAATTAGATAAATGATTCTCTCTTTTAGCCGTGAGATAGTAATATTGGGATTCAATTGCCAAAGGACCGTAGCTCCCTAAAAGCTCTGGTGTAAATTTGAATAAATTCTTCGCATCCGTTATTGTTGCTTCAAGAGCAGTTACTTTGGCTATTCTTGAAGGAAATCTGGCAGATAAAACAAAACTCTTATGATTTAGTTCTTCATTATTGTTGTATCTGGGTTTCTCAAAAGCACCTGATATTCCTACATGAAATAATGCACCTTCATTTCTAAATGGACGATAAACCAGTCGACTCATAAATCCATAGCCTTGTTTTTCCATTTCATTTGAAGATTTTTTCATTGCTTCATTTTCAACAAAAACACTGGCTGTACCAAAAAAATCGTTTTGATCATGTACGTACATCGCTCCTACTAAACGCGAATTGAAAAAAGCCTCGTTGCTTGCCGGTTCCTCCATGGTTATTTTCATTGATGAACTCGTAGAGCTTTGCAGTCCGAACTGATGTACAAAATGCCCAACACGTAAAAGCGAAGTGGAGGAGAATTTTCTTTCAATAAAAACGTCTTTTAGTGATACTTTACCATACGCATAGCCAATGTCCAACTTTGCTTTATACTTCCCATAAGAAGCCTTCACGCCCACTCTTAAATCTGGTACTGCCACTCCATTTACAAACTCATCATTTTTTGAGTCAAAAACGCCTCCGTCCAATAATATTCGTCCTGAAGGATTGACCGTCAGTTTATCTTGAGCTTTCAGCTGAGGAGAAAGCAGTAGAGATAGACCTAAAATACTATATAATATATACCTGTTCATGATGTTTATTTTTTAATAGCGGGTTGTACTTTACCTGTCTTCTGCAGTTTCACAAACTCATTTTTTGCTTTTTTCAATTGAGCCATAAAAGCATCGTTTGCATGCAGACGAGCCACAACAGCACTGGCTACTAATCTGGCTGCATCTACATCACTCTGAAAGTGATAGCCGCAAATAACTCTGCTTTGTCCCATTTCAAATCCACGTTTTAAGATTTCCAATTGTCTGTCTACGTTTATTTCTGCCAAAACCAAAGCAGTAGCCCATCCAATAGCTGTGTGACCGGAAGGATATGATCCATTGGTAGAAAGCTCTTTTTGTTGTTCCGGGTTGCAAGTTACCTGATTGAAAAAGCTAAAAGGGCGCACCCTCATATAATGTTCTTTGGCATGACGCGTAGCCAAGTCGCCGGCGTCTTCTCGCATATTAATCACTAGCTTATGTATCTGTGGCGTATTCTCTTTGGTTATTTCAATGCCAAATGCTTCAGAAAAAGCTCTGGGAACACCATTTCCATCTACGCGCGCATCTTCGGCAGCTTGGTCCCCTCTGGGAGTATCTCTTTGCAACAGTCCCCAGTCATATCGTGCTTTATCATATAAAAACAGAATGCTGGTTGCTTCGGGAGGAGGAGGTAGCAGTTCTAAACTACTAGCTACTTCAGACTCTTCTAAAAAATATAGGTCCGGTTTTGTCCTTTTGTCTTTAATTACTTTTTCTTGTGCATACGTGCTCAATGTAATAAGTGATCCAAGGAGAAGAATCAATGTCAATTTTCTTTTCATGATAAAATTGTTTAATAAGATTATAAATTATTTCTAGTTATATGCTGTTGTTTTACTTTATAGCTTCATAAGCTGTGATAGCTGCATCAAATCGTTCCATAACATTATCAAAACTATACAGCCCGTCTTTATTAGCTTGAACACCTTTGATTGTCAATGGAAAGATTGCAGGAGGGTTATTTAGGTCTAATGGAAGAAGTTCTCTCAGCTGTTCTGTCGTTTGATATACCAAGTTGATAGAGATATACGTTTCTTTTGTCTTTTTATCCTGCCATTTTTCAAAGACCAATTTGCTACCTATAGGTGTTTTCTTTTCGATTGTATTCGGCAATGAATACTCGTCAAACTGCAAAGCGTTCACTACTGAACAGATATTTGAATCATGCCCTACTAGAAAAGTAAGTTTTCGCACATCAGATTTCAACTCGTCTTTCATATACACCAATAAAGGGTGAGCCACATTGACCGCAACGATAGGTGCTGAAAAAAGCACATCTCCATAGACATCTTTAATTTTGGAAATCTTCTCCCAATCGCTAGTAGTTAAATCATGTCCAAAGGCTGCTTTTTGGTTATCAGGCTCTTCGAAGTATTGCAAAATAAACGCGTCGGCAATTGTATTAGCTGTTTTAAGCGTGCCTTTCATATTGGGTTCTTCACCTAGGTTGAAGCTCAATTGTGTATTATAATCGTCTAATGCACATATTTTATCTTCTTTACATGCGGGTGAGTTTTTCATATCCGTTATCTTTTCAATCAACGCATACGATTCTTTTAATGATTCATTTATACCGACTATACCTTTGCTTCCTCCCATCGCTTCAATTTCTTTAATCGCTTGCTTTTTAAACTCATCGCTTACTTTTGTTAAACGCGGAAAAAAGAGAGGGTCCATTTTGCTAGGCATATAGCGATGATAAATAGGTTGATTACAGGTAGGCAAAAGTCCGGCTTTGAAGTATTCAGCTGTCGCAATGGTTCGTTGCATACTATTCGCATAAATATTCAGTTCATCCACATCAGGACAATTACCATCTTTAAATAAGCCTTCGTCTTCCAGCCATTTTCTAAAATACTGCCCCATCATTGTTTCCAACACCCCACCTCTGAGTGTCAATTCACTTGCATTTGCTGTCCAGTCAGTCCATTTATGCGTAGTGATTCTGCCTAAAATGCTGTTTTTCCCTGATAACGGTGCCCTGATATTATGTCTGCTTAATACAACAACTTCTTTCAGTTCATAAGTTTCTTTAAATTCAGGAGACTTGGTGTCGTGCTGAGCAAATAAAAAACTTACGTTTAAACTCAGCAAAAGAAGCATAACAATGAATGTATGCAAATGTGCTTTCGGGAAGTGAAAAGATTGCTTTACGTTTTTTTCTTTCATGATATTCTACTTTAATTTATTAAGGCTTTAACATCAACTTCTTTTGGTTATTCACCCTCTTAACAATGGTTCAAAAGTAGAATTTGTCACTATAAAAAAAAGTTGTCTTTCTTGTTTTCTCTTTTTTCAGAAAGACAACATATCGCAACTAAAACAAGTAATCGACTCGTTTACTGTTAATTAAAAAAATCATAGGTTAAAAAGCATACAATGAGAGAGGGAGATAAATACAGGGATGTATTCAATTCATTTATAAAAGTCCTTGAACCAGATACACAAAAACGCTCTTACTATTCCGTGTATTCTGATATTCGGTGAGCGTAGATTCATTCGCCTTTATCCGATTATTAATCAGCCGACTGATTACAGGATTTAAGTTGCCATAAATTCCTAGCATACCCGGAATCAATAGCCTTTTCATTTTCTTGTCAGCAATTAAAAGGGCTAAAACTTTAGCATGCTGACCTTCCAGGTTTGTAAGTTTTAATACATTGGTTATGAAAGCTCCATCAATATCCATAAGAAGGTTATATAAGGAGGTTATGTGGGCGTTAATCTCCTGTGTTATGATTCGTGTATGTGCGCTTATTTCTGAAGCTAACTCTTTATCAAACTTTTTATGAATCCGCTGATCATTCTCATCCACTATTTGATTATAGACCTGCTGATATTTCAGTGCATTTGATTGTATTTCATCCAGCACTTTCAAGACTTCAACTTCTGCATCTAACGTCTTAATCATTTTTAATGTAGCTATGTTTTGCTGCACTTCAACAGATTGCATAGCCTCTTCGATATCATTCAACAAAAAAACCAATCCTTTATCCTTTTGGATTTTTTTGTTGAGATAATACTCCATGGATAATAGATGTCGCTTAATTAGTTGTGTGGAATGCGGCGAGTCAATATTCGCTATTTCTTCTTCAAGAACATCTAACGACTCCATCAGCTCACGAATTGGCTTATAAGCCTCTTCCTCATCCAGGGCTGAAAGTTTGGTAAACAGCCCTGCATTGACCCCGTCAATCTCAACACAGTCAGCCACTTTATCTATGTACTCGTCTAAGGTTTTTCTCCAATTATTTCGCTGATTCAGCCAACTTTCATTTTCATCAATTTGTGCTTTAATAGACTCAATGTCATTTTCGGCTTTAGCCTTAGAGGAAGACTCTAACAATAAAGGGATTTCGAAAGCATTGAGTCTTTCGAGTATAGCTATTTGTTCATCTATTCTTTTGGGTAGCAACAATGCAATACGCCGATTGAGTGTAGCAATTTGAGCAGAGAAGTCTTTCAGTTGAAGACTGGCTGTTTTTCGCCTTTTAGCATCTATGTCGATCGCATAAATTGATGCTCTTAACTCCCCTATTTCACTGTTTTCTACTTGCTTAATTACATCATAGTATGACAACAAATCGTCCAACCGATTTATCAGCTCTTCTTTTTCTTTTTTTGTTTGCAGTACTTTAGCCTTGCGCTTTTTTAATAATAACACAAAAACAAACCCAATAGATAGCACTAGTAGAGCAATAAAAAAAGTGAGCACAATGAGTTGCAGCACAAATATATTCAGTGGTTCATTAAAATGCACCCACTTGGGGGGCAACTTTTCATTTATAGGTAAGTGCATAGCACCAACGGTAGATACTAAAATCAAATATTCCCCGTCAATTACACTGTTAGTGCTAAAGTGAATATCTTTGAATAAGATACCCTCGTCTGCTATTTTATCGTTCAAAATGCGAAACCGATGAACTCCCGACTCAGCCAATGCATAGAACAAGGTGTCATTTGCATACAGCAACTTTTTATATCCCTTGACACGTATAGAATCTGTAGGATTTTCTGATATTATATAGTGATTCGTTAACTGCACAAGGTTCGACTCATGTTCGTTTGTCGTAATAACATCTTTGATAAAAGAATTGTATGCTGTATTCAAAATTTGCTTTACTTCCGATTCCCTCACATGAAACACACCGTCATTCAGTGTTGAGATATACAGTCTGTCGCTATGTTTATGACCAAACATAGATGTAATATATGATTTACTTAACTCTGGTATAGTATCTATTTTTATATCATTCTCAACCGACAACAAACCATCTTGTATACCTAAAAACGAAATGGTTTGATGCCCAATTTGTCGAACATTTGCCGAGGTGATTCGTGCATCCGAATCAATTATAGTTTGAGGAGAATTCAACACAAAGTTTTTTATCCAGTTGTCCGAAACAGACATTTTTTGGAACTTATTATTTACATCATAAAAATAAAGCGTATTGTCTATCACATCAACCCATTGAATCAAATCATCTTTTGAAAACGTATAGACCCACTTTGCCTTCTCGCTATTTTTCTTTTGCATAAACAGTTCATTCTGAAGGCTGAGGTAGAAATAAGCATCTGAATTAAAACAGGCTGACTTGATTGCAGTGGTTCCTTTAAAAACATCTATACTGCTAGGCAATCTCCAAATAGCATTGTCAGTCAATAAATAAATAAAATCTTGCTCCTTATCAGACAAAATAAGATTCCTGGAGTTTATAGGAACAGAACGCCTCAGAAATAAGGTATAGAAATCCTCCAAATTATTACTTAGCACAAGCTCAGTCGCACCAACAAAATAATGTACACCTTCATTTTGAAAATACACTTTAGGACTATTGTCTAACTTGATTGTTTTTAACAAACCACCAGCTATATTACAGAGATTAAGATGATTTTTAGACAGAACAAATACAGTATCATTATATAGGGATACATGCTCTACATGTGTTCCTTCCATGGTCAGGTTAGCAGATTGATTTTTGATATCATACCATAATAAACCCTCTTGGGTTGAGGCTAATATAAGGTCTTTACTCACCTGACAAATGTTATGAACTAAAAAAGTTGTTCCATCCTTTGCTGATAGGAAATCAACTGAGGGGTAAATTAACGACAATGTATCTGAGTATTGTTTTTTATCTAAAGAGTAGAGCCCTTGACTCGTAGCTACATAGAGTACATCATCCACAGGAGTAAAGTCATAAGAGGAGTATTTGTCTTTTTTGAATCGTATAGCATAGGTTTGTTGCTTTTCAAATGCATCGCCACTCTTTTTCCATTTTTGTAGTCCGGAATTGCGAACACCTATCCAAAAAGTCGTATCACCTATTCCTACAATATCTTTTTTAACTTTATATATACGATCTTCACCCAAGTCGAATGATGTGTAAGCGTTTTCATTAAAGTTAAAAAGATCGCCTGTTTCACTCCCAACCCAAAAAGTACCATCCTCATCTTCGGAGATTGATGACAACTTTTCATCAAAATAAAACTCTGTTTCACCTATTGTCTTTATTTCCGTATGCTCATCACACGAAATCAAGAGTAGGAAACAACTGAAAAGTAGTAAACCGTATTTTTTTATTTTATTTTGCAAGCCCATAAACATCTAAGTACAACTATGATTGTAACATAATTAAAGATATGATTGTTCGGCTGGTTTCCAAGATAATCCGGCTTTATCACATATCTTTTCAGGTAAACAACTGGATTAAATTTGAGTATCTATTCAGCATCACATTTATTCTGCTTTCAGACTGTTTGTTATATCTGATTAAAACAAATTACTTTAATATCGTATCTTTAAAAACAAAAGTGAAATAATTGAAATGAGACGAAATCAAAGTGTACCTATAACACATTTTAAAGACGGTAATTTTATAGATATTTATCAGTTGGAAACAATGGATGATAGTATTTTCAAAATCTATCAACGCTATGACTTCTATCAAATTTTATGGTTCACACGTGTGGATGGGAACAACTCTTACCTAATCGATTTTGTCGACTATTTATATCAGCCTAATCAAGTAGTAATCATCTATCCGGGACAAATTGACCGTATCCATTTAGAACAAAAAGAAGGTTATTTATTTGCCGTTGATAAAGAAACCTACTTAAGTATTAACAAACGAATCAACTCTAGATACCTGAGTGGGTACTTCTCGAATGTATTTGTTTCTCAAGATGAGAAAACATCTGAAACACTTAAACAAATCGTAAAGCTGATGCTCCAAGAGTATAATAGTGAAAACAGGTTGACTTTGGTAGAAACTTACCTTACTGCTTTTCTTTTCGAAATAGCAGATGCGTTTGAGCAATCTCTTTCCCCTTCAATGCGAATAGTAAACAACACAGCTACTGAATTGAGGGAGCTAATTGGAAACAATTATACCCGTGAGCAAAACACTTCTTTTTATGCAGCAAAACTAGGTGTTACAATTAAAAAACTTAATGAGGTAGCTCTTCAAAGCTTTGGAGTCACAGTTAAACAACTTTTACAAGAGTCATTGCTGCTTGCTATTAAACGAGAAATAAAGCTTGGAAGAAAGAGCATGAAAGAAATTGCCTTCAATTTGGGTTTTAAAGATCCGACTTATCTAACGCATTTTTTCAAAAAACACACAGGAAAAACACCTACACAATTTCGAGAAGAAAACAAATAGGTCTGTTTGTTCATATTACTTCGTAAGACTACTTTTTTAGCTCAACATGCTACAATAGCACAACAACAATATGCCTTTTTTCAATAAAATCCACTGAGAAACAGTAGAACTCGTGTTAACATTGATTATAAAAGCATATTAGTACAACTTTTTGTTTCAAAAAGACAAGTCTGTTTTCACATATTCCATTTAGCTTTGTGCCTTTAAAAAAAGGAACGTAAAAAATGAGATTTATTGAACACATCAGACATAGAAGCCCTATAGAAAGAACATTTCACGCAGTATCTTATGAAGCTATTGGTATTGTAACCAGTGCTCCTATTATTTCTTTCATTTCAGGAAAGCCCATGGCTGAATCAGGCGCATTAGCTTTAGTTGTATCTATCATTGCTATGATATGGAACTATGTGTTTAACTTCCTGTTTGACAAACTACAAGAAAAGTATCACTTCAAAAAGAATCTATTTGTTCGCATTTTGCACGGAACAGGTTTTGAAGTAGGTCTTGTTTTACTTACAGCCCCCACCATTGCACTGCTATTTAGCATGGGCATCATTGACGCATTTTTCCTTGAATTAGGCATGCTCATCTATTTCTTTCCCTACACGATTGTATATAATTGGATATACGATAAAGTACGTATAGGCTTTATTCGCCACTACGATAAAGTTCATCAACCTATTAACTAAAAGCTTCTCTAAAAGCAACTTAAAAAGAATTTACGCAGGACACTTTCAATTCGCTATATTTGCATAAAAACAGATAATTATGTCGATTGAGAGAGTAAGAGCTTTTTTTGAGCAATTCCATATGGCTGATCGTATATTGGAGTTTGAAACTTCAAGCGCGACAGTCGAACTTGCCGCAAAAGCAGTCAATTGTGAACCGGCAAGGATTGCCAAGTCATTGTCTTTTAAATGTAATGACAGCTATATAATTATCGTCATGACCGGTGATGTCAAAATAGATAATTCCAAATACAAAGCTAGATTTAAGAC
>CAZSWS010000094.1:0-8873 GCA_964610765.1 uncultured Parabacteroides sp. | reverse complement strand
GTCTGCTAATAAGTAGATTCGATACTTTTGAATGTATGCGAGTCTTTTCTTGCAGCTCGTTAGGAGATTGATATGTGAAGTTTTGTATTTCTGCTAGATAATCATTGATATAGTTATCAAATGATTTCTTTTGCTTGATTACTTCGTACTGATAGAGTAGATGTGCACGTTTGAGTAGTCGATATTCAAGATTTTGCGATTGGTGGAAATTATCCATCAAGAAAGTAGAAATAGACTTAAATATGTTTTTTACTTTGGTTGCCATGAAGTAAATGTATAAAGTTTTTCTGTATTTTCCATCAAGTAACAATATTTCTCAAATGAGTCTAAAACTGGGTGTGTTTTTCAAGCTTGCACGACAAATGCACGACAGTGAAATAAAAAAGCCTGATAATCAAACGATTATCAGGCTTTAAAGCGGTATGGACGGGACTCGAACCCGCGACCCCCTGCGTGACAGGCAGGTATTCTAACCAACTGAACTACCACACCAAATGTTTTCTAGAGATGCAATCTCTCTCAATTGCGATGCAAAGATATACCATTTTTTGAATATAACAATAGGTCTAAAGGGAAAAATATTTAATTTGTTTTCCGGGTTTGATTTTTAGCTTGTTGTATTTGTTTTTAAAATGGTAATTCTATTGAACTATATGCTAGACCTGCACTAAACCGAGGAGTAGGGGTTTAATAATAAAGAAATACCTTACTCATACACTTGATTTAGTTTGTTTTTTTCTTGGGCTGATTACTTTATTTCTCTTTGGTTCTTAAAGTCATAGAATGTTTTACGCATAATGTCGGCTAATGATAGCTGGTAATTGATATATGCACTTAATCTTGACGTGTAAGCGGTGTTTAAACGATTCCTTTCCAAGGATAATGATTCAGCATCAATATCACCGTCTGAATATCGTTGACGTGTAATCTCGAAACTCTTTTCGGCTACACTCACGTTTTTCTCTAAGAGTTGCAGACGTTTTAAGTTACTATTGATGTTGGCCACTAGATTTTTAACTTCGGTCTGTATCTCCCGCTCTATTTGCAGTTTACTATACTCATGTTCTTTCAGCTGCGATTCAGCGGCTCTTACTCTTGATCGGTTTTCACCCCAGTCGAGGATGGGGATGCTGACCGTAAATCCTACACCAAAGTTTGCCGGTCGGTCGCCATAGTTCCTATACGAACTTCCGATAGATGAGAAAACATTCTTTTGGTAAGCTTGGTCAAACCCGATTTGCTCATAGTGGGCGTTGACGCTCGCTTTAATGATTCGTTGAGATTTTTGTTGTTTAATACTGATTTTTTGGAGTTCAATTTGAATGTCTTGTTCTCTGATTTCTAATCTGTTTTCCAGTGCATAAGTAATTGCTAAGTCAGGGTTAATTACCACCACCTCATAGTCCAGGGTACTTTCTAGTGTGATGCTATCTTCCAGATTGATACCCAACATCTCTTTAAAATTGTTGATGGATGATTCCTGACGTAACACAGCCATGTCGTAATTACTTTGTGCTTCAGCCAGGTCCACCTCCATCTGTAAGGCATCTACCTCACGAATAAGTCCTGCCGCATATTTATTTTTAGACATTTCATATGCTTCCGTCTGTCTGTCTAAGTTCATCAGTGCAATGTTGGCACTTTCTTGTAGTGACAGTAGGTTGTAGTAGGAGTTACTAACGTCGTATATCAAATTCAGCTCTGCTCTTTTGAGTGATTTGCTAGATCGTTCATGAGCCAGTTGTGCTCTTTTCAGTGTGGAGCGAATACTGTTGTAGCCATAAAAGGCATCAATAGGTTGTTCTAGTCCTATACGTAGGCGTGCATAGGTTGAGCGCAAATCTCTACGCATGTCGTCCACGCTGGATAAAGAATTTTGTATATAGATATTCCCGTCAGTCGGTAAAGGTTGGCGAATCATCAAATTACCATTCACCTCCAGTTGTTTTTCCGAGTAGTAAGATACCCCCAAACTGTCTCTCCATTCAGACACTTGGTCTGAGTAGCTGGGCAGCGTGAGTGAGAGGTCTATATGTGTTCTTTGGCTGCGTATGGCCGACTGTAAGTCATACTCAGCTTGCTTCAGGTTTTGTTGAAGGGTGAGCATGCGTAAACTTTTTTCTTTGGCCACTTCGATGCTTTCTTCCAATGTCAGTTTCCGGTGTTGCCTTTCTTGAGCAACGAGCACAACTGAAAAGTTCAGTATGATTAAAACGGAGAGTAATATCTTTTTCATCATATCTATGGTGTATTATGCTTTTTAAACGCTTTTCTTATTCTCATTGGCATAATCCGAATGGATAATGCCGTCATGAATATGGATTATTCGGTTAGCGTAGTCGGCTATTTCTTGCGCATGGGTAATCAGGATAATGGTATTCCCTTCTTTGTGTAATTCGTCAAATAGCCTCATGATATCTATTCCTGTTTTCGAGTCTAGTGCTCCCGTAGGTTCGTCTGCCAGTAGGATACCCGGATTGGTGACTAATGCCCGTGCAATAGCTACCCGTTGTTTTTGTCCGCCACTCAGCTCGTTCGGCTTATGACTGATGCGATCCGTTAGTCCCACTCGTTCCAGTGCTTTCATGGCTCGCTCTCTTCTTTCTTCTCGCCCTTTTCCGGCATAAATAAGTGGCAGCTCCACATTTTGAAGTGCATTGATGCGTGGTAAGAGATTGAAATTTTGGAAAATAAAACCTATTTCCTTATTCCTCATTATAGACAAAGAATCGTCGTCCAGCTCGCTGACGTCTGTGTTTTTAAACAGATATCTTCCTTGTGTCGGGATATCTAGGCAGCCCAGAATGTTCATCAAGGTCGATTTGCCTGAACCGGATGGTCCCATAATGGCTACATATTCATTTTTCTCAATACTTAGGTTGATCCCATGAAGTACCGGTATTTCCTCTTCTCCTAAGGAATAGCTTTTCCACAAATCTTTTATATCAATCAGCATCTTAATAATCTTTATTCATAACGTATGGAGTCAACTGGTTTTAGCTTCGCTGCATTTTTAGCCGGTAAGTAGCCAAACGTAATACCTACGATTACCGAAAAGGCAAATGCAATAAAGATAGAGTACGCTTTAATATAGGTGGTGACATCAGTGAATAGGCTGACTGTCAGTGATAGTGCGATGCCCAGAAATACGCCGATGAGTCCGCCGGTAATACTAATGACGACTGCTTCAGTCACAAACTGGCTCATGATGTCCATCTTTTTCGCCCCAATAGAGCGCCTGATACCTATTTCTCTTGTTCGCTCCATAACCGTAGCGAGCATGATGTTCATAATCCCTATTCCTCCTACAATCAGAGATATAGCCGCGATTGATCCTAAGAGGAAGTTATATATCTGTCGTTCTTTTTCTTCTTGTTTAAGCAACTCGTACGGAATAACGATTCCATAATCTTCGTTGTTGAAGTGGTGTCTTTTGAGTATTTCATCAATCAGTTTAGACGATTCGACCAGGCGATTTGAGTTTTCTACCTGGACAGTGATTTGCTGAATTTGATTTTCCAGTACGTTCTGACGTGGGAAACGAGTTAGAAACGTAGATAAAGGAATGTACACATCTGTGTTTAGATCTCTAGCTGCCAACTCACCTACAGTTTCGGTAAACAACGTTTTTGAAGCCAGTACACCGACCACTTCCAACCATTGGTCTTCTATTTTTATCATTTGCCCGATAGGGTTCTCTTTTTGAAACAGCGTAGTTGCTACACCCATACCAATGACGCAAACTCTTAGACGGCTATTATAATGTCTTTCATCAATAAAAGCTCCGTTTTCGATTGAGTAATTCATCATGCTTAGGAAGTCAGGCGTAACCCCAATAACGGTCGATTTGACGGATTTATCAGCATATTTCACATCTGAGTTAATTTCAGCCTGAGAAGCAATCCGACTTACTCCCGGTACAATCTCTTGAATCACGGCTGCATCTTGCAGGGTTAATCCCGGCGAAAATTTAGCCCTGACTTCTTCCAGTTCTTCGTCCGAAAGTTTTTTCTCTCTGACGATGATGTTATTCACCCCAAGGTCTTGGTATTTTGCAATCGCTTCTCGTTTTGCGCCCTCACCTATGGATAGCATGACAATCACAGAGGCTACACCAAAAATGATTCCTAACATGGTTAAGAATGAGCGAAACTTATGGTCGGTTAGCCCGCTTAGGGATAGGCGTATATTTTCTTCAAATTGCATATTGTTTTAATTAGGTAAGAATTCGCAACTAACGGTCATCCCCGGTTTTAGTCGTTCATCTATGGTTAACATCTTGACTTCGACATCAAATACTTTTTGTCTTGAATTAGCATCTTTAGGGTGGCACAGACGACCTATGTAGGCTATTTCTCCATCAAAAACTACTTCAGGCAGGGCATCTAGCCTTACAGCTACTTTCTGACCTTTGGTGATTTTAAGAATATCTGTTTCATTGACATACGTATCTACCTTCATCCATGTTAGTTCAGGCACACTTGCCATGTTCTGTCCGGGATATATCTCATCACCAATTTTCAGCAATGTATTTGACCTTCTGGAATAAGATACCTGAAACACGCCGGGTATCGGAGTGCGTATAGTGAGTCGAGGTAGTATATCGTAAGCGTCTTTAATGTATTGCTTGATTTGGTCAATTCTTATTTGCTGTATTTTGAGGTTGTTCGCTTCGATTATTCCGTTGAGTTCGCGTTTTCTTTTTTCTTTTGCCAGTCTTATTTCAGCTTGTTTGAATTCCAATTCTTTGATTTTTCTGATTCGTTCAGCTTCAAATCGTGTAGCTTCCAGTTCTATTTTCTTCAAGTCGAAAGTGGCGATTTCATTCTTCATACTTGACTCCAGGCTGTTTCTTTGGTTTTCTTGATTCACCAATAAGGTTTCTAAGTTTGCCAGCTCTGTTTCCAGTGTTGTTTCCCAGTCTATAATCATTTTCTTTACGCTAGCCGGATCCAATTGAATGATTGAATCTCCGGCGTTCACTATCGAACCATGCTCTAGCAGTCCGATAATTTTCATTTCCCAAAACTGGCGTCCATATCTGGCTAAGGGAAACGACCTAAAGTTTATTGCCCCTAATTCGCCGGTTTCAATAATAGATGTTCCACTTTCTTTTTTTTGCTTTTCTTCTGCTGAGTCACCTCCGCAAGATGCGATTACAAACAAAAGAGAAAGGAGTAGGAGGGTAAGGAGTAGTTTGTTCTTTTCCATCAGCTTTCTTCTTTTATGGTTTGTTCATCCGCCTTTTCTTCGACAGGGAATGGATTGATTAAGGCTATCTCGTCGCCTTTTTCCAGTCCTTTTTCGATGATGACGTAATCAGCGTTTCTTGTTCCGGTTTCTACATCAACTTTTTGGAATCCTCCACCAGACTTTTTATATACAAATGTTTGATTTTCCGACTTATGTAATGCATCAATCGGAATATATAACACATCGTTGATTTCATCAATAATGAGGCGGCAGCTAACGGTCATGCCGGGTAGCAGGTTTTTACTTTTCTCATTGATATATACTTCAACAGGGAAAACCTTCACGCGCGAATTATTGTCTTTGTTGACAGCTAGGTTGGCAACAGAAAAGACCGACCCTGTAAATAGGCTATCTGAAAAAGCATCCGGTTTGATTTCAACATTTTTACCTTTGCTGATTTTAGATATATCTACTTCATTGATTTTGGTTGTAGCTTTTAATAAGGTCAAGTCAGGCAGCTGTATTAAGGGAGAACCCGACCAGCACTGGTCGCCCACTTGGTATTTGTTTCCGCTGCTCCAGTTATGTGTGATGATGGCAATTCCGGGTGAGGGCGAAATGAGTACAAGTTTTTCTAATGTTTCGTGAGCCTCTTTGAGTCGTGACCTGTTTTGTTCAATGGAGAGGTTCTTTTGCTTTATCTCTTCCTTTTGAATCTTAACCCGATTGTTAATTTGCTCCTGCGCATTGTCTAAAGATATTTTTGCCTTTTCAAGGTTCAATTCAATTTCTTTTTTACTGACTTCAGACTCATACACCGCCGACTCAAAGCGTATCATGGATATTTCGTGCGAGAGTTTAGCTACTTCAAAATCAGCCCGAAGCTCTTCGATATCAGATAAGTGCTGGGCCTGCATCTTTTCCAGTTCTGCCAGACTAATCTCCAGACCACCTTCAGCCTCAACAATACCTTTTTGCACCTCTGACGGGTCAAAGATAATTAGTGTGTCACCTTGATTTACTTCCTGCCCATCTCGAACGATTTGCGTTATTTTCAAGTTGCCATAGCGCCATGAAATGGTTGGAGAAGAGATGGTGATTGAGTTGACTGCCTCAACCTCTCCCTCTTCATGTAGGTCGATATAGAGGGTTCCTAGCGTAACCTTGCCAAGAGGTACTTGCTGGCTTTCTTTTTTTCCGCAACTGACAATCATTGCTGTTGCTAAAAATATACTGATGCTATTCTTCCACATCTGGCTTGTTTTCATGCTGTGAGATGTTTAAACTGTCTTTGCTTGTTAGGCTTAACGAGTCGGTTGTCTGTATTTCTTTCTTTTTCTTTCTAATAATATATGATTCAGCCGGCCTTCTTAATGCCACGCTTTCCCCTGCATGGACACCTTGAGTCACTACTGCTTCTTTAGATGATACTTCGGCAGTAACAACCGGGCGAACTTCAAATTTCTGTCTGTTCTTTACATAAACTACCTTTGTGGAGTCCTCCTCATAGATAGCTATTTGTGGCACTACGATGGTGTCTTTTACTTGCTTTAAGATGATGTGACAGTTGGCTGTGAAGCCGGGTTCAGGAATGACAGAAGTGCTATCAATAGAAGCTTCGATTTCAAAAAACTTCACCTTCGAGCCTCTTTTATATTCTTTTCCGACCGGGAGTTTATGGGTTATTTTCCCATAAGATTCTACACCGGGGATTGCATCAAAGTAGAAAGTAACCGTATCATTGATGTTGATATATCGATAGTCAGTTTCAGAGGCTTCCATCTTGACTTTCATTGATTCCATTTCGGGTATAGAAACGACTGCAATATTTCCCCATGAAATGTCACCTACCTTATATTTTTCCCCGGTCATCGGATTTCTGCCACGTATGGCTAACCCGTTTGCCGGCGAAGTCAATGTCAGTCCGTCCAGTTCTTTTTTGAGCGATTCGACCTGATTGGCGACATGTTGTATTTCTATTTCAGCCTTTCTAATATCAGATTTTTGAATAATCTCTAAGGCATTCAGTTTTTTGAGGAATTTATCCCGTTCAATAGCTACTTGTTTAAGTTCCAGCTCGCGTATTTTTTTTTGATTGGGCGAGTAGTAAGCGAGTTGTAAAGAATCTAAGTGAGCTATTTGCGTTTGAGCTTCGTTGGTTCTTACCTGCGATTCTAGCGTGGCATACTGCATGTTAAGATCGGCTTTTGTTTTTTCTAGTCCGGCTCTTAAATCTTCCAGTCTTGAGGCTTGTGAGTTGTAGTAAGTTTCTAGCGATTGGCTTTCGATGGTGCATACGGTTTCGCCCTCTTTGACATAGACTCCGTCTTCAATCAGAAAGATAATGGTTCCATCATCTCCTCCTCTGGGGCATAATACATTGGTAGAGCGTACAGGTTCGACCAGTCCTTGAACTTTGACAATGTTGTTGAAGTCACCTTTTTCGATTGTATAAACAGAAACGTCACTACTATCTGCACATCCCACAAAAAGAAGCAAGGTGAGAATGACCCAACTTGCTGTATGTTGTTTAAGTATGTGGATGGAGTGTTTAGGGTGCAATGTTACGGCATTTAAGTAGTTTAGAAGCGTGTCTCAGTTTATCGTTGTAAATATATACATATTATTTAGGAAAAAGGCAAGTGAGCAGAATCTTAGTTTTTTTTAGCTTCTTCTGTTATACCTTCTAGGGTCATTAAAGGAATCAGGCACTTGCTTATTTCTTCTTCATGCTCATTCATTAGCTTATTGATGGCTTGTTCTTGTTCGCTAGCCTTTATTGTAAATATAGTTGAGTCTATGCGGTAGACGGTTTCCATAAGACATGAACAAACTGATTTAGCCTTCTCACGGTCAATGCCTTTTGCAATGAAAGGAATAGCACAAGCTTCAATATTTTTTTCTAAATGTTCTTCAAAAAATTGTCGATTTGTTTTTTTCTTGTGGCAAGAAAACAAGCATGTGCAGGCTAGCAAAACAACAATTCCAAATGTGACATACTTAGTCATAATTATGCGGTGTTTTATAATTCTCTCTTAATCTTTCGTAAAGATAGAGGATTTTAAAACAATAACAACCTACTTAAATGTATAAAAGTCAACCCTTTTAAACAAAATCCTTATTTATATTACTGTTTTACTCCTGTTGTTTTATTAAAAAGAGTAGGGCAAACTAATCGGCTCACAGCTGTGAGCCGATCGGTCCACAGTTGTGAGCCAATCAGTCCACAGCTGTGAGCTAACCGGTCCACAGCTGTGAGCCGATTAGTTGATGAGGGAGAAATAATTTATGGAGTAGGCAGGTTGTGCTAGAAAGCACTTGCGAAAGAGGTTGTTCGTGCTGATGACTTGGTGTGAAACTATCAAAAAGATTCGGAAGGTCTGCTAAAAGTGTCGATAAGTTCGGTGGATAGCGGTTGATTCAACGATTATCTGTAACTTGCGCCTTCTTTGTCAAACATATTGATTCATCAAAATGAAACGAAACATGATTTTTTGTTAAATCACTCAAACCCATGAGAATAAAAAATCTGCGAGTTTGCAATCGAGTGATTATGTTTAAAGGTGTATGTGATAAGCTAAAGCTATTCATACGACCTTAGTGTTAAAATATCAATGATTCTTGTATGAAAGATTTCTTTAAAATACTTCAACGGTTTTTACCGCCCTATAAAAAAAACA
>CAZSWS010000093.1:0-8912 GCA_964610765.1 uncultured Parabacteroides sp. | reverse complement strand
TGGTTCGCTTCCTGAAAACCTATAATATGAAATCTATTATAAAAATACAACCATATAAAAGAAGTTATCACAAACAAAAAGGCTATAATATATGTGTTTAATTTATAAATGTCTTTATTTGCTTTTTTCATAGAGTTCCTTTACCGTTTATTAAATATAGCAATATACAAATATAAGAAAATCAACTCATCTTACTTTAAACTATGAAACGAAGCATGATTTTTTGTTAAATCACTCAAACCCATGAAAATAAAAAAATCTGCGAGTTCCATACGACCTTAGTGTAAAAAAAAACATTCTCGTATGACAGAACAAAAAAAGCAATCTGTGATATTTAGAATAAAGTATTCACAATATCATAGACTGCTATTTTTAAAACAATGAGTATAATGCTCTATTCAATATGCGTGAACTTTAATTCTTTAAAATTATAACCGGCAACATCAATAAAGAGAGTTATTACATGCTTACCTTTGGTTAAAGATATCTTAGCTGGAGCTTCTGGTCTCCATTGCCAGTTGCTCCAACCGCCGGCTGAGGGTACAGATATTTGACCGGTTTTATCCTCTCCATCTACTTTAATATGGAAGAATCCATTTCCGGTACCTGAAGCGCTCAATTGCACACCATATACTCCTGTCTCTTCAACTTCAACTGTATAAGCAAGCCACTCACCATCTTTTCCGTACCCAATATTGCCTCCACCTTCAATATCAACACCAGGACTGTTCTTATCACCATTTTCACTTCGATAATTTGAACCACCTTGGTTATTATTATCAGAATCATGATAGGCAAATCCCTCTCCACCTAAGTCGAAGTTTCTAACTTCTAAGAGTAAGGGTGTTTTTGCAGAAATGATATGAGGTCCTTTAAAGGGAGCTGAGTTTGTAACTTCTACTGTAACTTTCTTCACGAAAGATCCTTTTGTATACACGACTGTTGTTTCTCCTTTAGCAATGGCTTTTATATTGCCTTCCACATCAACCATAGCTACTGATTCATTTTCAGAATACCATGAGAAACTAGTTTTAGGAATTTCATTCGCATCTTCTGGAGTAAGCACTACAACCACTTTCTTAGTTTGTCCACGTACTAACGAAAGTTCCTTATCACTTAATTCAACATTTTGCAAAGGTATTTTAACCACATTGGTCACTGGAATCATCGTATAAACATCTCCCTTACTAACAATAATATTAGTGGCACCTGGTCCTACAGCAGTAACCATCCCATTAGAGACTGTAGCAATCGTCGGATCTTCACTCCTCCAATCATAAACCATTCCTATAGGATTGGCTGTTATTTGAAATTCATCACCAACAAACAGATGCAACGATTTATGAGTTACATGAATGATATCTTCCACATCTGTTCTTTCATACTCACTACATCCAATAAAGGAAAGAAGTAGTATACATGATGATAATAAAAGTATATGATTTGTTTTTTTCATCTTATTAATTATTAAATTCTTCTTCATCCTTTTCTTCTTTGGGATTAAACTGTAAACGTAGCTCTTCTTTCATCTGATAGGTCTTTCCATTAGAAGCTTTATAGTTATAGCTTAGTAAAAACGTTTTATAAACTTTAAAGCCATCATCTTCAATCTTGAAAGTATTAGGATATAAGGGATCGCCATCTATTTGAGTCACTTCAATATCTCTATAAGGAGTAATGGTTACCTGGTTATTTTCATCTACCTCTAGTACGATTGCAGATTTGTTAAACACTTCCTTATCGGGTTTATAGGTCTCATTACCGGCCAAAACACGAACCTTATTTTCGGCAATAGGATGTACAGGTTTATTACCAGGTAAAGATATCTCGGTAGTTGTGCCAACTTCTCGTCTTCTTGCAGTCATGGTATATCCCGTTCCATCACTCGTTGCCCAGTAGTTTTTTATACGTACTCTATATAACAAATAGTCTTTATTCGGATTTACTTCAAAGTCTGAGTAAGAATCCACTCGTACGGCAATAAAATAGGATGAATCCGGAGACAATCCTCTTGAATTTATCTTAAAAGGAACTTGTGCGCCAATTTCCCCAGCAGGAATAATACATTGCATAGATTCAATTTCGTACCTATCTTTTGATAATGCTTGATAATACTTATCAACATTCATATCAAAGTTAGCTTGATTATATTTATCTATCAAGGACAGGTCTTCAACCAAATTAATGGTTAAGTCTTTATCTGTTGGATTAGTCCCACCAACAGAAAAGGAAATATAGCCTGTATCTGTTTCTTTGCGTAGATCAAAAAACTTCGTATATACATTGTCACTTCCACTACTGATTAAAGCAAATACATTTTTATATTGCTCTTTCTCAAAAACTTCATCTTGATTGCAACTGATAGCTGTTAAAATAATAGCGATTACTATGATGATATTTTTAAATTTCATAAGTTCTAGATTTTAAGATTAATACTCCCACCCCGGGTTTTGATCTAAAGAAGGAAGTCTTCTAACCTCAATCAAAGGTATAGGAAGAAACATCATTTTTTTATTAACTACACGACCACCTATACGAGATGTATTAGGAGACACACGGGTATAGTAGCTCTCTTTATTTCCATCAGTATTCATTCCGGTAATAGGCACACTTTCCACCTCTTCATAGATTCCCCATCTACGTACATCGTAGTAGCGCAGATTCTCAAATAAAAATTCCACCATACGCTCTTGCTCTATCAGCTCCTGAACCTTATCTCGGCTAGCAAGATCTTCTTGTGACAATCCGGGTAAACCTGCTCGATGGCGAACTTGATTAAATGCCTTTCGGATTTCCTCAGTATCTCGCTGTATAGTAACCACCTCACCATCTATCTCCACTTCGTGAGCTGTAGTCAGGTTATTAAGTGCTTCAGCATACATAAGTAGTATATCTGCATAACGTACCATAGCATATGCTTTTGACATACGTCTAGCATTCGTTCCGTCCCAGGCATCTGCTGGGTGTATATACTTTTTAATCACATAACCTGTTGGTGGATAATCAACCGGATTATTAGATTTCCCATTGGGTTGATCAAAGTAATACGTAATTGTCTGGTTATAATGTCCGGATGAAGTAGCAGAACTCATCGGCCAAAAGCATTCACTGAAGCCAATCTGGGCATAAAATCGCATTTCCCGATTGGCATACATATTATAGACATTGCTATTTAACCTATAACCAGAAAAAGTCTTTTGTTCACCTGTAAATCCCGACTCGGAATAAGGATATTCCTGACTTGAATCGTCAATGTTTCGTCCATCAACCATTTTAAATGCATCCACCATTTTCTGTGTCACACACGCCCCATTCCAGCCTCCGTTTTTAGATGGAAAAGACATTCTAGTGTTGTTAGTTATTGATCCACTGCTTCTAGCCCAAACATATTCTGGGTTAACAGCCAAGACTGCTTCTCCATTAAACATTTCAGAATATGAACGAAGATGATCAATACCTACAGCTCCTTCCGGCCATTCTTTGTAAAAGTCAGGATCAGAGGTTATACCGGTAGGTAACTTTGGTGTTTCAGAATCCGCCTCAACCGTATGAAGTTTAAATGCAGGCAACCCGGCATCTTTCAGGTCCATTACACGTTTTGCAGCAGCAGCAGCAATCGCCCATCTTTTTTCATCATACTGCAAGGAAACATAATCTGCCCCATCAACGGTCCGTTGCCATGTCCCAAAACAGGTACGGGCTATAGATCCACCATTATATAGAGGACTTGCATGGTATAATCTAAGTCGGGCTAGCAACCCTAAAGCAGCACCTTTAGTCGGACGACCGAACTCCACTATAGGTAATGATACGGGTAAAGCAATCGCAGCTGCTTCAAATTCAGAACTAATATACTCCACAGCTTCATCAAATGTTGAACGAGGACGATCATAATATTCTAACGTTTCATTTGACGGAAGCACTTCTTCACCCACTATAATAGGTGGTCCAAAGTTGATTAACAACTTATAATAATTATATGCCCGTATAAAGCGAGCATTCGCTATTACATACCCTCGTTCACTAGCTGTCATATCCTTAGCTTCATCTAGTCGATTTAATAGTGTATTACATTTATGAATCACCCTATATGCCTCTCCATAAGCTGTTTCAAACGAATACATACTGCTAGCAGATATCTCGCCTAAGACTAATCGCAAACCATTGTACCCACTACCGGTAGCAAACATGGTAAACCCTTCATCGGTAGCAAAAGGTCCTGGAGATTCTTGTGAACCTTGATAAAACTGACCTTCATCATTCATATAATGAGCTATTGCCCATAAATAGGCTTCCACATTCCGTTTATTTGCGAAGACCGAATCCATCTTAATTTCATCAATAAAATGATTGTCGACGTTCAAAAAGTCGCATGAGGATAACATTAAGACAAATGATAATCCTATGATATATATATGTTTCATCTTTACTTAATAATTTAGAAATGAATATATAGTTGTAAAGTATAAGTAGTTGGAATTGGATAAGCACGACCATTAAACTGAGCCTGTTCCGGATCAAACGTCTTCACTTTATCCCATAACAGTAAGTTGTTTCCTACCAATTGGAAATCAATTGATGCTACACCTACACTATTTAAAAATTTATTTTTCATATTATAATTAAGAGTTACCTCTTGCAAGCGTAAAAAGCGTGCATCACTTTTCCAAAAGTCCGAGAACTGAGAGTTATTACTATTATATCCATAATACAGTCGGGGGAAACGAGCATTGGGATTTTCCGCTAAACTCGGATCTATTCCATGTTCAATCGCATAATCCATCGGAATCCACCGATTCTTGGGATTATTTACCATCGTTAGCACATTCCCGGTTTGTCCTCCATGAAAAGGGATATACCCCATGCCATTTGTTTCAGTTACACCATGTCCATCAATATATTGCCCGACATGATAAAAATCCGTTTTACCATTTCCTTTGAATAATACCCCTAGTGTAAATTGTTTATACCTAAATTCACCGCCAAACCCATATACCAGTGTAGGCATAGTTCCATTAGATAAAGGAACACGGTCATCTCCGTCTATTCTTCCATCGCCATTAACATCCCTATATTTAATATCTCCAGGCATCACAGAACCAAAAGTTTGTACCGGACTCGTATCAATATCATGTTGATTTTTAAAGAGTCCTAGTGCTTGATAGCCTCTGTGAATTCCATTAGGATAACCGGAAATCTCCTGATATGGATATTTGGGATTTGCTTCTTCCCAATTCTTAATATTACTATTTGCATACGTAAAATTACCTCTAAACGTAAAACCCATATCATTATTAAAATCGTGGGTGAAAGAGATGTTTCCATCTGCACCAAAACTTTCCATAGCACCCACATTACTATAAGGCATCGTACTCAAACCCACATAATAGGGCACCTGAACACGTTGTTGAAAAATCCGATCTCGTTTGTCTTTGAAAAAATCAAGCACAAAAGATAGTTTATTATTGAAAAGTTCACCATCTACACCAATATTCATTTTAGTTGCCTTTTCCCAAAGTAAATTATCAGCTCCCGTAAAGTTTTCCACTAAACCTTCCACTCCATAAGAGCCAAAAGGAAATGCCGTGATGCGCTGAACCATAGTCAAATAAGGAAATCTCCGATCCCCGGTTAACCGATCTTGCCCAACCGTACCTATAGACCCCCTAATTTTCAGCATGTTGAGGAAAGGGAGTTTATCTTGTACAAAGCTATAATTCGTAGGCACCCAACCCAAAGCTAAAGAAGGAAAAAATCCATACTGATTACCCGGTTCAAAATTCTCAGATCCGGTATAACCAAAGTTAAAGTCCAGCATATAGGTATCTCTGAATCCATATGTAAATCGACTTGACAACCCCTGATAACGCTTAGGTATAGAGGTCATATTTGAATTGGATTCAGATGCTTTTTTCTGGTCACTCATATAATAATAAACGAGTGCAGACGTACGATGATCATCATTAAAAACGCGGTCATAGGTCAAAGTTGTTTCAAAATGATACTTGCGAAACTGATTTTGTCCCTTACCATAAGATGCCGCTTGCTCAGCTACCCTTTCAATCGTCACTAAGTCTCCTTGTTGCGTTCTGCCAACCGCCTCATACAATGCCGGTTGTATCAATCGCATTTCATCAAAATAGCTTTCCATATTATAAGCCCCTTGTGCCCTGATTCTAAGTCCTTCAGTAATCATACTTAAATCCTGCTTAAGCTCCATAGTAAAGAGACCTTTATAAGCCTGATTACTCCGTTTACCTAAATGATTAATCAACACATACGGTGAGCTACCAGCATTTTGACCCACACCAGGAAACTGTCCATTCGAATACTGTGCCGGCAAAAGTAAAGGGTTTATTTCTGATTGAGAACGCCAAATATAATTGGTATTTGCTACACCAGGCTCATTCTGAACTGACAAAAAGCCATCGCTACCAATATAAACTTCAGTGGTAGGTGTAAGGCTTAAATCGATATTCATTCGATAATTATATGTATTATACCCTACATTAGAACTATATAAGCTTTTTTTATCGACTTCATATGCAGCCTGTTCTACATTAGCACCAAGACTTACAAAATACCTGGCTGCCTTTGCTCCTCCACGCGCACTCACATAGTATCGCTGAGAAAATGAACCTTTTCGAATTACTTCATCCTGCCAGTCCATGTCCGGATATATATCTCGATCAAGCCCATATTTGATTATATCCATCTCTACATTTGTGTACAAAGGCTCTTCATTGCGTACATATTTAGCTTCATTAGCTAATATAGCATAGTCATTCGCGCGCAAATATTCAGGAAGTCTTCGAATTTGCGAGATAGTAAATGCCGCACGAGCCGTTAATTGTAAGCGGTCAACCTCACCACGTTTAGTAGTAATAATCACTACCCCATTTGCGCCACGAACTCCATAAACAGCTGTAGCTGAAGCATCTTTCAATACAGAGAAGCTTTCGATATCAGAAGGGTCAATTGTATTAATATCTCCTTCCAGTCCATCTATTAAAACCAAAGCGCCACTACTTGCACCAAATGTACCAATACCACGCACCCAGAACTCAGCAATATTTTTACCGGGTTCACCGCTAATTTGAGTCGTGATAATACCGGCTACACGCCCACCTAGCAAGTTGGCTATTGAAGTAGCGGGTCTTTCTAACTGTTTGGTATCAACAGTAGTAACTGCAGCCAAGGAGGATATTTTACGCTGTTTCCCCATAGCAGTTACAACTACCTCTTCTATTTCAGTAGATGATTCCGTGAAATGTATTTCTACATCTGTCTTACTTTCTAAGACTTGATACTCCACACTGTTATATCCAACAAAAGTAAACACCAAAATATCACCTCTCTTTGCTTTAATACTAAATTTTCCGTTAGCATCTGTAACTGTACTTAAAGCCGGATTATCTTTCACACTGACTGTTGTGCCAACAAGAGGACCATACTGATCGTGAACAGTACCTGCCACTGTCAAATTCGCCTGTTGTGCAGATACACTCATTGCCGACAATAACAGAGCAAATATTAAAATGAAATGTTTCATCATCAATTACTTTTAAATATTAGTTGATAGAGAGTTTTCTAATACGGTTGTTATTAAAGTCAGCAACATATACTGAACCATCTGAGCTAATACCAATTCCGGTTGGCATATTAAACAACGCTTCTTCTTTTGTACCATCTTTCCAGCCGCTTGTACCCGGCATACCCAAAGTCGTCTCTACAACTCCTTCCGGAGTAATCCTTCTAATACAATGGTTGCCGGAATCCGCAACATAGATATTCCCATCAGCATCAGAATACAACTGACTAGGATCTCGAAACTGTGCTATATCCATCTCCCCATCACGATGTCCTCCCGTAATCAAGCTACTGGATATTCTCTTAAAAGTTTCTTTTGGATTGGTCACATCTATCGTACAAATACTATGAGCATTTACTCCGGCATTACCCCACATGGCCATATAGAGCACATTGGGTTCAAGAGGGGTAAAACACAATCCGTAACTATCACCCTGAGCCGTTTTGTGTAAAACTTCCACTTCGTACGTTCTTGGGTGTATTCTCACTATTTCACCAAAATAGTAACGGGTATAGATATATCCATCTTCAGGATTTACAGCCATACTATGCTTCCACCCGCTTGTGGGCAATTGAGCTCCTTCGGGCCATTTCATCTCGCGAAATCTGGGAGCCCAAAATTCACGCGGGTCCATCGTATAGAAAGAACCAATGGTGGTTTCTGTAGGCAGACTAATTATACCAGTTATCGGATCAGCAGAAGGAGCATTTCCAATAACATCTCTAGCTACCGTAGATAGCTCACCTTTCTCCTCATCTATCCTGAACACATGATATCTATCTTCAACTCTATTTATCCCAAAAATATTATCGTCTTTATCCACACAGAGATAGCGAGGTTGAATAATAGCTTCTCCTAATAATCCTTCTTTATACACAGATGCATCACCGTTGCCGGCAATCGTTGTTACCGTAACTGATGCTTTATATCTGAAGAAATCAGGATAAACCACTGAATCATTTCCAATCACCACTGAAATATCACAAGTATCTCCTGGCAATCTCGGGGCTAATGCATACATCATAGTTCCGGTAGAACCAATTACTGCAGCTTTTCTGGAGTTAAAATAGACTTTTATCTTCTCCGGATCAGTTCCAAAATTACTTCCGGTTAAAATTACTTTCTCAAGATATTTTCCCGAATCCGGATAAAAAGACAGTAATTCTACTGGCTTATTCGGATCATACACAGCTCCAACACCCTTCTCATCGTCTGAGTCTCCACAGGAGAACAAACAAACCATACTTAAGAGTATCAAAGGAAAATTGAAAATTAATGCTTTTTTCATTGTTTTTCTTTTTGTTTGAATTCTAATTATACA